>NZ_JAGPYA010000110.1:0-9248 GCF_018070245.1 Micromonospora sp. M61
CTGCTCACCGCCGCACTGGAGCGACTCGCCGAGCACGAGGCGGTGTTCGGACCAGCACTCGACGGTGGCTGGTGGGCACTCGGGTTACGCGATCCGGCCAACGGGAGCGTGTTGCGCGACGTACCCATGTCGACCGGCGACACCGGTCGACGCACCCTCGCCGCTCTTCGCGGGCGCGGCGTACGCCCGGCGATCCTGTCCGTCCAACGGGATGTCGACGACTGGCCGACAGCGTTGGCGGTCGCGGCCGACCTGCCCGGCACCCGGTTCGCGGACGCCGTGGCGTCGGTAGGCGGCCAACTGGTGAGCGGACGCCTCCGGTGAGGTCGACGATCAGTCTCGACGGTTTCGACGTGGTGCTGGGCAGGCTCGACGCGTGGCCGGCCGGTCAGGACGATTCCGGTACGCCGGCCGCCGCGTTGCCCCCGGCGCAACGCGAACACTGGCTGGTGCACGCCGACGGGCGACGTGACCTGCTGCCGGTACGCCGTTGGCACGGCCCACCCGAACCGGCCATCGAGTCCGTCGCCGCCCGGTGCACCGGCCCCACGATCGACCTCGGCTGCGGCCCCGGCCGGCTGACCATGGCACTCGCCCAACGAGGCCTCGTCGCACTGGGGGTGGACATCTCCGCCGAGGCGGTACGCCTGACCCAGGACCGGGGTGTGGTCGCCCTGCGACGTGACGTCTTCGAACCACTTCCCGGCGAGGGGCGGTGGGCACACGCCCTGCTCGTCGATGGCAACATCGGCATCGGCGGGGACCCGGTCCGACTGCTGCGCCGGTGCGGCGACCTGATCGCGGCCGACGGGACGCTGGTGGTCGAGGTGGACCCTCCCGGCGCTGGCCTGTGGCAGGGACAGGCGTACGTCCTGTCCTGCTCGCGCCGGGGATCGGCGTTCAGCTGGGCACGCGTCGGGGTGGAGGCGATGGACCGCACCGCGGCCGCCGCCGGCATGCGGGTCGTCGACGGTTTCCGGTCCGGCCCGCGCTGGTTCACCGAGTTGGCGCGCCGATGAACCGCAAGCCACGTGTTCCCACCTCGGAGGACTTTCCGGCGCCGTCACACTCGCCACTGGTCGCCGCCCGCCTCGGCCTCTGGCTCGGGGTGGCGTTCGGGCTGTGCTTCGTCACCGGACTGCTGAGCCACTACATCCAGCACCCGCCGGGCTGGTTCACCTGGCCGACCCGACCGGTCAACCTCTACCGGGTCACCCAGGGCGTCCACGTGCTCTCCGGGATCGCGGCGATCCTGTTGCTGCTCGGCAAACTGTGGAGCGTCTACCCCCGGCTGTTCGTCCGTCCGCCCCTGCGCCAGCCGATCCGGTTGTCCACGCACGTCCTCGAACGGATCTCCATCCTGGTCCTGGTCTGCGCAGCGTTCTTCGAACTGGTCACGGGCCTGTTCAACGTGGCGCAGTCGTACCCGTGGGGATTCTTCTTTCCGACCGCGCACTACGCGGTCGCCTGGCTGGTGGTGGGCGCGTTGCTGCTGCACATCGCAGTGAAGCTCCCGGTCGCCAGCGCGGCGCTGCGAACGCCACTGCGGCGGGAGGAGGTGGGTGAGGCTGCGTCCACCGGGCGCGACGATCGAGACTCGTCCGGACGGCGCGCGTTCCTGCGTACCTCGGCAGGCGTCGCAGGCGTCGCCGTGCTGGCCACCGCCGGGGTCACAGTGCCGTGGCTGCGCCGGGTGTCGCCGCTGGCCTGGCGGTCCGCGTCCGGACCGCAGGGCGTGCCGATCAACCGTACGGCGGCGGCAGCCCGCATCGTCGTTCCACCGGACTGGCGGCTGGAGATCGTCTGGCCGGGCGGCCGGGGCACCCTGTCCCTGGCCGAGCTGACCGCCCTGCCACAACGCACCGCGGCACTGCCGATCGCCTGTGTCGAGGGCTGGAGCGTCTCCGCCAACTGGACCGGCGTACCCGTCGTCCAGCTGCTCCGACGGTTCGGGGCGCCGACCGGCCGCCCGGTTCGGGTCTCCTCGCTGGAGACCGACGGTCTCTACGCGGCAAGCACGCTCCCGGCGGCCCATGCCGGCGACCCGTTGACCCTGCTCGCACTGAGGGTCAACGGCGAAGAGCTGTCCGCCGACCACGGACACCCCTGCCGTCTCATCGCTCCGAGCCGGCCGGGCGTCCTCCAGACCAAGTGGGTGGCCCGGCTGGAGGTGCTGCGGTGAGAGCCGTCCGCCTGCTGCTGGCCGCACTCGGTGCCGCGGCGGCGGCGTACGGGGGTTGGCTGCTCCTCCCCCAGCTCGGCACCACAGTGCCTTGGCTGATCGGCGGCCCGGTGCTGCACGACCTCCTGGTGGCACCGCTGGTCGGGCTGGTCGGGCTGGCGCTGGGCCGGCTGGTGACAGACCGGCTACGCCGGGCCTGGATCAGCGCGGGCCTGCTGGCCAGCGCCACATTGCTGCTGATCGCGGTGCCACTGCTGTGGCGACCGCCCTCGGCACCTCCGAACCCGGGCCTGCCGGACCGCGACCATCCGCTGGGCCTCGCTGCCGGGCTGGCCGTCATCTGGGCCGTCACCACTGTCGCTCTGGTCGTCGGCACGGTCAGCCGCCGCGTCCGGGACCGACGAGCCGACCGTCAGTGAGTGGGTCCCACACGCGCTTCCTTCCACTCCGCTCCGCTCCGAGGAGGAGTTCGCATGTCAGGACAAGTCCCCACTACCGACCGACCACCGATCGGCGTGATCGGCGGATCTGGTTTCTACGAGTTCCTCGACGACGTCGCCGACCTCACCGTCGACACCCCGTACGGACCGCCAAGCGACGGCCTGTCCATCGGGAGACTCGCCGGGCGCCCGGTGGCGTTCCTGCCCCGCCACGGGCGGCGTCACACCCTTGCGCCGCACCGCATCAACTACCGGGCCAACCTGTGGGCGCTGCGAGCGGTCGGTGTCCGCCAGGTGCTCGCAGCGGGCGCCGTGGGCGGCCTGCGACCGGATCTGGGCCCCGGGACCCTTGTCGTACCGGACCAACTGGTCGACCGGACCAGCGGCCGCGAGCAGACCTACCACGACGGAACGCCCGGCGCCGACGGGCAACTGCCCGGGGTGGTCCATGCTCCGTTCGCCGACCCTTACTGTCCGGTCGGACGTGCCACGGTCCTCGACGCCGCCCGCTCCGTCGACTGGCAGCCGGTCGACGGCGGCACCATGGTGGTCATCGAGGGGCCCCGGTTCTCCACCCGCGCCGAGTCACGCTGGTATGGCCGAGAGGGCTGGTCGGTCGTCGGCATGACCGGCCACCCCGAAGCGGTTCTGGCACGCGAACTGGCACTGTGTTACACCGCGCTGTCGCTGGTGACCGACCTCGACTCGGGCGTCGAGGTCGGTCACGGTGTGACCCAGCAGGAGGTGTTCGCGGTCTTCGCACGAAACGTCGATCGCCTGCGCGGCCTGCTCAGCGAGGCGGTGACGACGTTGCCGGAGGGCCAGGACGACTGCCCCTGCGACTGGAGCCCGGCGGGCACGGAGAACGGCACCACCGATGACGCTCGGCATGACTAGTGTTTCGGTATGGCACAACGACTCGTCAGCGTGTGGCAACCGTTCTTCCTCGTCAGCGAAAGTCGGGGTGCGGCCATCGATGCCGCGACCGAGCTGGAGGAGCTCGGCTATGCACGGCTCTGGTTCTCGGGCGGTTTCGGGGAGAACGTCGCCCCCCGCTTCCGGGAGATCCTGGACGGGACCACCCGCATCGGGGTCGCGTCGGGGATCGTGAGCATCTGGCACTCGTCGCCCCCCGAGGTGGCGGCATTCGCCCTGGACGCGGAGCGGGCCCATCCCGGCCGTTTCCTGCTCGGCCTCGGCGCCAGTCACGCTGTGCTGCTGGAAGGCAGTGGCACCGCCTACCGCAAGCCGTATTCGAAGATGGTGGATTACCTCGACGGTCTTGACGCTGCCGGGCTCCCTCCGGAGCGGCGGATCCTGGCAGCACTCGGCCCGCGGATGCTCGAGCTCTCCCGCGACCGTTCAGCCGGGGCGCACCCGTACTTCGTCCCTGCCGAACACACCGCAGAGGCCCGCGCGGCACTCGGGCCAGACCGGCTGCTCGCTCCCGAGGTCGCGGTGGTCCTCGACGCAGACCCCACCACCGCGCGCGCCACGGCCCGGCAATACACGAGCGGATATCTCGCACTGCCGAACTACACCAACAACCTGCGGCGGTTCGGCTGGACCGACGAGGACTTCGCCGGCGGCGGCAGCGACCGCCTCGTCGACACCCTGATCCCCTGGGGCACAGCCGAGCAGGTCGCAGCCGGGCTGGAAAAGCACTACCAGGCTGGCGCGGACGAGGTGGCGGTCCAGGTGCTCAACGGCGGTGACGCCACGGCGTTCCCCGCCGACGCGTTCCGCGCTCTCGCCGCGATCCTGATCTGACCTTCCGCAGAAGGCCCGCGTCCGGTGTGAGGTGATGGGGTGGTGACAGCAGAGGCAGCGGGAGCCTTCCGCCGGACGGCGCTCGAGCGAGCAGATCAGCAGGTCGCCTGGGCCCGGGCTGACCAGGCCTTCTTCGCTGCCGGAGCGTGTCACATCCTCGCCTGGGCCTGTCGAGACGCATACCCGGCCCGGTCGATCGACGTGGCGGCGGTGCGTCTGGCGGGCGACCCGCAGATCTTCCACGCCTACGCGAGCTGGAATGGTTGGGCGTTCGACCATTCGGGGTGGAATCCGGAGCCGCAACTGTTGGCCGTCAACGCCGACTTCGAGGGCCATCCGCTGGAGCGCGTCGGGATCACTGTCGATCTCGCTGAATTCTGTGCGGAGCACCACCACCGGATGCCGGACCAGTTCTGGCGCGACCCAGTGCCCCGTGCTCGCCGGTATGTTGGCCGGTTCACCCCGCCCTGGGCGTAGCGCCAGTCGGGCCCAGGCCGAACCACTCGGAGTGCTCGGAGAAGGTGAGTTGCTTCAGCGCCTGCCGCATGCGGCCATTCCAGGTAAGGACGGCCGGCCGCAGAGGCAAGATCACCACTCATTCGATAGGCACCCTAGGATCGGGCGGTATGACGTCAGCCCCTGCCGCCACAGCCTTCGATTCGCTGCGCCTCGACGCCGTACCCGACCAGGAGGTGCTTCGCCGGGTCTACGAACTCCCCAGCGACGCGGCCGTGCGAAAGCAGATGACCGAGCTCACCGAGCAGACCCGGCGGCTGATCGCCTGCTCGTCGCTGGTCCTGGTGGCCAGCGTGGACGCCGAGGGCAACTGCGACGTCACCCCGCGCGGCGGCCCCGCCGGGTTCGTCGCCGTCCTGGACGCCCGGACGGTGGCGATACCGGACGCCACCGGCAACAAACGTCTGGACACCCTGCAGAACGTCATCGCCACCGGGCGGGCCGGGCTGATGTTCGTCATCCCCGGCCGCACCACCACGCTCAGGGTGAACGGCCGGGCCTGCGTCTCCACCCGCCCGGAGCTGCTGTCGCAGCTGACCGCCGTGGGCAAGCCACCGGCCAGCGCGCTGGTGCTGGGGATCGAGGAGGTCTACCCGCACTGTCCCAAGGCGCTGCTGCGCAGCGGGGCCTGGAAACCGGAGCAGTGGCTGCCGGCGGACGCCCAGCCGACCTCGGCCGAGGTGACGCTGGCCCAACTGCGGATGCCGGAGCTGACCATCGCCGACATCGAAAAGACGGAGGCGGACTCGCTGAAGTACCGGTACGAGTGACGGGACAAGCGCCTCAGGCCGATTGTGTGTCACCGTTCGCAGACTTCTTCGCGTACCCGCTCATCGGTCAGCGCCGCACCCGGTAGCGCAGGTGGAGCACCCGGTTGCCCGGAATCACCGCGTCAGGTTCCTCCAACAGGTGCTGCGCGTCGACCGACCCGAAGTAGCGCTTGCCGGACCCGAACACGACGGGTACGACGTCCATGCGCACCTCGTCGACCAGGCCCGCGGCAAGCACCTGTCCGCCGACGTCGCCGGCGGCGACCTCGACGATGCGGTCACCCGCAAGCTCCTGCGCCCTGGCCACGGCTGCCTCGACGCCGTCGACGAAGTGAAACGGCGCCTCGGGGTCCCAGCCCTCGGGCTGCGGCCGGTGCGTCACGACGACCACGTGGTCGATCCCGCTCGGAGGCTTCCCGTCCCAGCCGTCCGTCATGTCGAAGACGTGGCGGCCGGTGATCGTCGCCCCGATCTGGTCCCAGTAGGACCGGGTGTAGTCGTAGGACGCCTGTGACACCTTCAACGCGCCGCTCTCGTCCAACGGCACGTCACCGCTGAGCAACCAGTCGAACAGCGGTCCGGGCTGGTCGTTGTCGTCGGCGATGAAGCCGTCCACCGACACCGAGCTGTACATGACCACTTTGCCCATGGGCGCTCCTCTGACTGGGGATGCCCTCAGGTTAGAGTCTCGTGAGCTGCCGTTCTTGTAAGAAATCAATCGGCCGGTAGCGGCCAGCCGTCCAGCACGTGGCCGGGATGTTCGCGCAGGAACCGTCGCCGGACTTCGACGTACCGTGTCGGTGTGAGCCCGGTGAACGACCGGAACTCGTGGCCGAAGTGGGCCTGGTCGAAGTAGCCCGCGCTACTGGCGAGGTCGGCCCAGTCGATCGCTTCGGCGGGGTTGATCGAGAGCACGGTGGCGGTGAAGCGGTAGGTGCGGGCCAGCCGCTTCGGCGTGACGCCGATGAGCTCCTTGAACCGCTGTGCCAGGTGAGTGCTGCTGACACCGGCTGAAACCCTCAGGTCGTCGATAGCCACCGCCCCGTTGGTCGCCGCGATCACGCTGCTCGTGTGGCGGACCAGCCCCAGGCCGGCCGCGTCACCCAGCCGTCGCATCAGCTCCTCCTCGAGCAGCGTCAGCATCTCGTGAGGTCCGTCCGCCGCGTTCAGCCGGTCTCGCAGCTCAGCAATGGCGGGCCGGCCCCACACCTGCTCAACCGTCACCGGCCGGTCACACAGCTCGGCCGCGGGCATCGGCAGGAACAGCGCCGGCCCCCAGGGCTTGAAGTGCACGCCGACGGACCGGGTCACCGACGGATAGCTGAACTCGAAGGCGCGGGTGGGCATGGTGACCACGCAGCCGTCGGCGTACTCGGCCGTCTCGATGTCGGTGCCGGCACGGATGCGGAACGGCGCCCCGAGGTTGACGATGAGGAACGCCGCCGGACTTGCCGGCAGCGTCAGCCGGGCGTACGGCGGCGCACCCTCCAGGTAGTAGAGGTCGTCGATCAGCCCGTCCAGCGGCGGTCGCGGCACTCTGGACACGTACTTCACGCCCACAGCATCGCCGACGCGCCAACGGTCGCGACCTTCGACTGGCCGGTCAGTCCGGTCTACGAGTCGTCTCGGCCCTGCCAGGTCGTCACACAAGCCTCGTTACCCTCGATATCGGCGAGAACCCAGAAGGCGGGAGCATCGGACGCGGACACGAGTCGGCCACCGGCCGTCAGCGCGGCTTCGATCCGCCGTGGTGCCTCGTCGTGCGGGACACAGATGTCGAAGTGGATGCGATTCCGGTCCGGGCGTGGCTGGTCCATCTGCTGAAACCAGATCGTCGGACTCTGCCCGACCGGGTCGACGATCGGATCCTTGGGACCGTCGGCTCCCGGCTCGTCCGTGTAGCCCAGCACGGCCTTCCAGAACGGCCGGACCGCTGCGATGTCGAGCGCGTCGACAGCGATCTCCACGAGCTGAACCGACCGCGGCGCTCCCGTACCAATCTCAGGTTCCGTCCGTAGCCCGACGGTCCGCACGGCGGCGGAAATCCGATGCGCAAGGTCGATATCGCAAGCGGTAAGCGCCGCCTGATCCATCGACTGCAGGGTCAAGACGACCCGGTCTGGCCGGATATCAGCGCGCAGGTGCCCATCGGCGTCGCTGCCGCACGCCGCCACCACGCGCGCCGCCACGTCGGCTGCCTGGACCAATGAGCCGACGGGGACCGACGTGCGCAACGCGCCCAGCAGATACCGCCATCCCTGGTCGCTGATCGCGTCCGAGGCCGCCCGCCGACTCAGTGTCTGTTCCATTCAGGCATCCTCACATGTGCCCGTAGTGACTTCCGCCCGCTGGCAATCGCGGCCTGGTCGGCGAGGATCCGCACCATCGCCACGGTCCGCATCACGTCAGGCCGAGTCGAACCTCAGACGGCCGCCCGCGACCACTGCTGGTTGGCGCCGGTGTTGCACGAATACTGCTTCAGGACCACGCCGTCAGCGGTCGACAACGCCGGTACGTCCACGCATTTGCCGCTGTGGCGTGCGCGGAGCTGGAAGTAGCCACCGTTGGTCACCATCTGGAACTGCTGGTTGGTGCCGGTGCCGCAGGTGTACTGGACGAGCTCGGCACCGTCGGCGGTGGAAGCGCTCACCACGTCGAGGCACTTTCCGCTGTGCCGGCTGACGATGCGCCAGTAGCCGCTGCCGGCGTCCTGGAACTGCCACTGCTGCCACGCATTGCCACCGTAGGTGTACTGACCGACGCGCGCACCGTTGTCGGTGTTCGGTGACTGGACGTCCATGGCCTTGCCGCTGTGCCGCGCGGTGATCCGGTAGAACGTGCCCGTCGCCGGCGGAGGCGTCGTGGGGCCTCCCCCGATGGTGTCGCCCCACGCGTACCGGATCTGGTCAGCGCCGGAGGTGTTGCGGACCGTCAGGTTGAGGTCGGTGCCGCTGCCGCTGAGGGAGAACATCGAGTACCAGTCGTAACCGATGCTGCCCGGTTTGCCGCCGAGGGCGGGCCAGTAGGTGCCGCCCATCTGGTTGTCGCGCATGACCTGGGCCATGGCGCGGATGTGTCGCACGAAGTTGTCCGTGCTGCTGGCGTCGGCGTAGTTGCGGCCGTCGTTCATGGGCGCGCCGAACTCGGTCGCGACCGCCCGTGAGGCGCAGTTGCCGAGACGGGTCTGCATGTGGCTTCGGAAGGCGTCGTAGGTCATTGCGCCGTAGAAGAAGGCGTAGTGGTGGAAGGACAGCAGCGTCGCGTTGAAGCGGCTGTCGTTGCAGATGTCCCGCAGGTCCTGGCTGAAGCCGGTGCCGCCGATGAGCACCCGACCGGGCACCGCCGAGTAGTGGTAGCTGAGCCAGTTGGCCGCAACCGTGCGCCACTCCGCCGAACTGTAACCGTGCGGCTCGTTCATCGGCTCGAAGTAGACGTTGGTGTTCGAGCCGTACGTGTTGGTCACCGTCGACCACATCGCGTTCCAGGCGGCGAGGTTGGTGATCCTGCCGCCGGAGGCGGCGCCGTCCTCCCAGTAGGCCAGGATGACCTTGAATCCGCGGGCGGTGGCGG
>NZ_JAGPYA010000111.1:0-9123 GCF_018070245.1 Micromonospora sp. M61
GTGCCGGTCGGGTCCAGATGACGCAGCAGGGCGGCGAAGTCGGCGTGCCTCGGATAGCGGGCGGCCAGCTCCGCCGGGTCGGTGACGAAGACCTTGCCCCAGTGCGGGCGGGGCGCGAACGGTGCCAGGCGCTCCTCCACCTGGGCCACCACCGGCAGCACCGCCGCGGTGTCGTCGACCCAGGTGAAGTGCAGTACGAAGCTGTCCCGCTGGTGGTTCGGGCTGAGCCACAGCTCGTCCGCCGCCACGGTACGCAGCTCGGACACCAGCAGCACCGGGGCGATCAGGTGCGCCACGTCGTCCAGTGCGGCGAGTGCGTCGGCTGCCGCCGTCCGTGGCACGTGGTACTCGGACTGGAGCTCGTCACCGCTGCTCGGAGTGAAGCCGAGCTTGAAGTGCGGCAGCCGCTCGTGCCACGGGCCCGGCTCGCCGAGCTGCGGGGTGCAGTTCTCCACCGGCATTCCGAGCACCGGGTGCCGGGGCGCGTCGGCCGCGGTGGTGCCCAGCCAGTCCGCCGGGGGTGGCGGCTGGTCCGCCACCTGCTTGCGCCACACCTCGCGCAGCCGGGGGGAACGGAAGTCAGTGAAGACACTCACGCTGTACGCGGAGCCGAGCGCCTCGTCCAGCGCCTCCCGGTCGAGGTCGAGCCGCACGTACTGGCGCAGCTCGAAGGTCGGCACCACGTCCAGGGTGACCAGGGTTACCAGGCCCAGCGCGCCGAGCCCGACCACCATGCCGGCGAACGTGTCGGCGTCGCGGTCGACCCGCAGCAGGTCGCCGTCGGCGGTGACCAACTCCAGGCCGGCGACCGCGCTGGCCAGGTTGCCGTGGGTCTGGCCGGAGCCGTGGGTGGCGGTGGCCACCGCCCCGGCCACCGAGATGTGCGGCAGCGACGCGAGGTTGGCCAGCGCGTACCCCTGGGTGTGCAGGTGCCGGGCGAGGTCGCCGTAGCGCATCGCGCCACTGACCGTGACCTGCCCGCGCTCGCGGTCCAGGTCGACGACCGGGGGCAGCCCGGCGAGGGTGACCAGGTCGCCGTCGGTGTCGCCGAAGCGGTTGAAGGAGTGCCCGCTGCCCACCGCCCGGATCCGGCTGCTGCCGGCGACCAGCCGGCGCAGCTCGTCCACGGAGGTGGGGCGGTGGAACGCCCGAGCGGCGTACCGCACGTTGCCGGCCCAGTTGCGGCGCGGGACGTCGACCGCGGTGGTCGACGTGGCGTGCTCTCCCTGGGCGGTCATGTGGCGGTCTCCCGATCGGTGGACTGGTGGTCGGCCAACGCGGCGACGAGGGCGTCCAGAACCGTATCCGTCTGGAACGTGCTGTAGCCACGCTGGGCGACCGGCAGGCCGGCCGCGCACACGCGTTCGATCTCGCCCCGGGCCGCCTGCCTGGTCTGCGCGTCGCCGGAAACCAGGGCGTCCTGGCCGCGCCGGATCAGCTGGTCGACCCGGTCCATCCGGTAGCCACGCAGGCCGACCGGAAGGTCCGGGGTGGCGAAGGCGGCGCGGCGCAGCGCGGCCAGGTCGACGAAACGACCTCCGGCATAGCGGGTGAGCGCGGCCGACACCTGCTCGGGCTGCTCGCGAACCTGGTCGAGGACGAGCAACTCGATGGCCGGGCGGCCGTCGAGCGGGTGGCGGGCGGTCACCGGCTCAAGCGTCACGCCCGGCACAGGCACCAGCAGCAGTCGCGGTGGTGCCGAGTAGCCGGCGCGTCGGGGCGGGTCGTCGAGGACCAGCGCGTCGACCTCGGCCCACGGGATCTCCCGGCGCAGGCCGGGCCGCCGGATGCTGACACCTTCGGCGTCGATCCGGAACCGGAACGGCCGCAGTGCGCTGACCAGCGCCAGGCAGCCGAGCACGACGGCTCCCACCGCGATGATCGTCCGTAGCAGGGCGCCGTCGCTGGGGTAGACCAACAAGAGCACTCCGCCGAGTACGCACACCAGGGCGAGCGCACGGGCTCCCCGATTCCGGCGCAGTTCCACGCTCGGACCCCCGTTCATGACCGTGGCGTCGGTCCCAGCATTTTCCGCCAAACCCGGCACCGGGGACACCGGTCGATCGGGCACGGTTGTTCTCGTCATCGTCGGGGAACCCTACGCTCATGAGCAGCTACCGTGATCCGGCCCCGCGAGGCGACGTCTTCCCCTCCGAGGAGGAACTGGACCCCACCGGCACCGGGGTCGAGCAGGCCAGCGCGCCAGCGGCCGGCGGTTTGCCGAGTCACCCGGCGCCGACGCCTGGCCCTCGCCCCACACCGGCGCCCGCGCCGGCCCCGACACCGGTGCCGGCACCGGGGCCGCCGCCGCGCACGCCCGGTGCCGGCCCGCAGTCGATCGTGACCCGACACCTGGACGGCTCGGTGGAGGTGGTCACCGACCTCGACGGCGACGGTGTCGCCGACGTCGTCCAGATCGACGTGGACGGCGACGGGATCCCCGACATCACCTATGTGGACAGTGATGGGGACGGGCGGCTGGACACCGTGCTGGGCGACCCGGACGCGGTCACGACGGGCGCCCACCGGGCCTGACCGGCAGCGCCGTCCCACGGCCACCCGGCCGAGCGCCGTCCCACGGCCACCCGGCCGACTCAGAGCTTCGCCATCACCTCGCTGGCGACGAACTCCAGGTGCTCCAGGTCGCCGAGGTCCAGCACCTGGAGGTAGATCCGCTCGCTGCCGATCTTTGCGTACCGGCCGATGGTGTCCAGGACCTCGGCGGGGGTCCCGGCCAGACCGTTGGCCCGCAGTTCGTCGGGGTCGCGCCCGATGGCGGCAGCCCGGCGGGCCACCTCGGCGTCGTCCCGCCCACAGCACAGCACCAGGGCGTTGGACCAGACCATCCCGGCGGGGTCCCGGCCGATCTCGGCGCACGCCGCGCGGACCCGGTCGAACTGCGCCGCCGTGTCCGGCACCGAGGCGAACGGCAGGTTGAACTCGTCGGCGTAGCGGGCGGCCAGCCGAGGAGTGCGCTTCGGGCCCGTCCCGCCGAGCAGGATCGGTGGGCGCGGCTGCTGCACGGGCTTGGGCAACGCGGGCGAGTCCTGGACCGGGTAGTACCGACCGGCGTGATCGAACCGCTCGCCGGTCGGCGTGGACCACAGCCCGGTGATCACCGCGAGCTGTTCCTCGAGGCGGTCGAACCGCTCTGCCAGCGGCGGGAACGGGATGCCGTACGCGGTGTGCTCCTCGGCGTACCAGCCGGTGCCGATGCCCAGCTCCACCCGGCCGCCGCTCATCTGGTCGACCTGCGCCACCGTGATCGCCAGCGGGCCGGGCAGCCGGAAGGTCGCGGCGGTCATCAACGTGCCGAGCCGGATGCGGCTGGTGTCGCGGGCCAGCCCGGCCAGCGTGGTCCACGCGTCGGTGGGGCCGGGCTCGCCGCTCGCCGCACCCATCATCAGGTAGTGGTCGGACCGGAAGAACGCGCCGTAGCCAGCGTCCTCGGCGCAGCGGGCGACGGCGAGCAACTGGTCGTAGCTGGCGCCCTGCTGGGGTTCGGTGAAGATCCGCAGTTCCATGATCCGAGCATAGGGAGCTGATCGGCGACGCCACGTCGGGACGGAGACTCCTGTCATATGCTTTGACAGTCATATGAAGAACCAGGCATATTAGGCTGGTGTCCACCGATGCCTTCACCGTCCTCGCCGAGCCCACCCGGCGCCGGATCCTCGATCAGCTCCGCGACGCCGAACGCAGCGTCGGCGAGCTGGTGGACGGGCTCGGGGTCAGCCAGCCGGCCGTCTCCAAGCACCTGCGGGTGCTCCGCGACGCCGGCTTCGTCACCTGCCGGACGGCCGCCCGCCAGCGGATCTACCGCCTCGACCCCGGCCCACTGCGGGCGGTCGACGGCTGGCTGGACCCGTACCGCCGGCTCTGGGCCCGGCACCTGGACGCCCTGGAACGGCACCTCGACAGTCAGGAGCAGTGAATGGACCGCGACGCGTTCCGCCCGAGCCCGCCCGCCGAGGTGCGCGCCGAGCCCGCCAACGACGGCGCGACACTGGTCTTCGTCCGCGACCTGCGGCATCCGCCGGCCACCGTCTGGGCGGCCCTGACCGACCCGACCCAGCTCGCGCAGTGGGCGCCGTTCCTCGCCGACCGCGACCTCGGCCACGTCGGCACCGCCGTGCTCACCCTCGTCGACGGCGAGACCACCCAGGAGGACCCGGCGACGGTACGCCGGGCCGAGCCGCCACACCTGCTGGAGTACACCTGGGGCGACGACCTGCTGCGCTGGGAACTCAGCCCGCTGGGCAGCGGCACCCGACTCACTCTGCGGCACACCGTCGCCGACCGGGGCATGCTGCCGATGGTCGCAGCCGGCTGGCACCTCTGCCTCGACGTGGCCGACCGGCTGCTCGACGGCGACCCGGTCGGCCCGATCCGGGGCGCGGAGGCCAGGGACTTCGGTTGGCCCGAGCTGCGCGACGCGTACGCCGAACGGCTTAGTCCGGGCTGACTGGTCTGTCCCGGCGGCCCCGGAGCCCCGGAGCCGCCGGGACCGCTCAGACGTACGGCCGCTTGGCGTACGCCTCTCGCAGCGCGGCCAACCCGACCGCCTTCGGCGTCAGGGTGCCCCAACCGGAGTTGAAGTAGTTGGTCCGCGTGATCCGGGGCCCACGCTCGGCGTTGAGCTGAGCGATCGCCGCCGGCACGGTCGCGATCCAGGCGGCCTGGTTCGGGATCTCCGCCGACCGGACCCCCCACTCCGCGATGATCACGGGACGGGACAGGGCCACCGGGCCGAGATCCGCCACCGCCCAGTCCTTGGGGCGGCGGAACCGGGCCAACGCGGTGTGGCTGGCGTTCGTGGCGTACGCGTTCCACTGGAGATAGTCGAGGCGGGTCATCAGCGACTCCGGGTGCATACGCTGGAAGCAGGCCCGGTCGAAGCCGCCCAGCCCGACCGAGAAGGTCGTCCCGGCGGGCAGGGTCCGCGCCTTGAACCACGTCAGGATGTAGCTCACCGCCTGCACCGCCCGAGCGTCCGACTCGGCCCAGGTGTAGGCCTTGCCGTCCTCGGTGGTCCCGAACTCGTGGTCGGTGTCGAACTCCGAGGCGAGCTGGATGTTCACCCCGAAGCCGAGCGTCCGGTACTGCGACAGGGCGCGGGCGAACAACCCGTCGCACTGTCCGTTGATCACCTGGCCGTACCCGTACGCCCTCGGCCAGGTGGTGCCGGGACGCTGCTGGATGGTCATCGACGGTGCCGGCACCGTGTAGCTGACGCCGTCCACCGCGAAGCTCTGCGGCCCCTGGTTCGGGGCGCCGTAGTGCTTCAACTCCAGGACCATGTTCATCTGCACCCCGGCCTTACCGAGGCTGGTCAGCCAGGGGCGGTTGTAGCCGGGGAACGTGTAGCCGTCGGCGAAACTGCGGTACTGGGTCAGCGACCGGAAGTTGCCGCCGGCCATGTCGGCGGTCGGGTCGGCGCCCCCGGACAGGTAGTAGCCTCCCAGCACCGGCTGGCTCAGGTTGTAGTCGGCGGTGGCCGTCGCGGTGTTCCCGGCGGCGTCGCGGACCTGGACGGTGACCCGGGGCATCACGCCACCGCCCGGTAGACGGCCACGGAACCGTTGTCGGACACCCGGGTCCAGGTACGCCCGGAGTTGTCACTGACGGTCAGGGTGAGTGGGTCGATGACGGCGGTGACCTTCACCGGCGCGCTGCTGTTGCCCTGCGCGTCGGTGACCACGATGGTGACGGTCAGCGGTTTGGTGTCGGCGTCTGAGTAGGTGACGGTCAGCAGCATCTGGTCACCCGGCGCGAAGACGGATGCGTTCAAGGCTGCTGTCGCGGTGGGAGCGGCCATGTCGGGCCCTTTCTGGCTCGGTCGCCAGGCCGGCGCGCGGTTTGGGCGACACCGGACGGCGGGGTCCACAGTGCGAAAGGCCGGCGGGGCGCGGGGACGACAGGCACGGCCGGCGACAGGCGTCGCCTGACTGCCGACGGTGCTGACGTCCTCGTCCCGATGGGCGGAGGCACCGCTGCGGGCGCCCGCAGGGGTGTCGGTGGCAGCCACGGCCTGTGGTACGCGTGACCGGTACGGCATCTGCGCCGTGACCGCCGCGGCGTCGGGGCCGGGCTGGGTGGGGACGGCACCGGTGCGGACGATGTTGTCCCCGCCGGGCCGGAGGCTCTGGGTGTGGCCCGCCACCCGTCTACCTCCACCTGCCCCAAGGGTGCTCTACCAGGGCCTTTACCGTCTTGTCCGGTTTGTTACACCGCCGCCGACAGGGCATCAGCGAAACCGAGTCGATCACCGCTCCGGCGGGCGATAGCTTAATGATCATGGCGGACTGGGAGCTTCGACCGGCTTCGGCAGAGGACGTCGAGGCGGTGGCCGAGTTACGGGCGGTGGTGCTGCGGGCGGATCTGGAGCGGCTGGGGCGCTACGACGAGCAGCGGGTGCGGCAGCGCCTGCGGGACGGGTTCACACCCGCGTACACCTGGGTTGTCGAGGTGGGCGCAGCTTTCGCCGGCTGCGTGGCGCTGCGGCCCGCGGCGGACGCCCACTGGCTGGAGCACTTCTATCTGGCCCCACACCTGCACGGCAGCGGCATCGGGACGGCCGTGCTGCGCGCGCTGCTGGACCGGTGCGACCGCGACGGCACCCGCGTCCGCCTGAACGTGTTGCAGGGCAGCCCCGCCCGACGGTTGTACGAGCGACACGGCTTCACAGTGGAGACCGAGGACCCGATCGACGTGTTCCTGGTGCGCGAGCCCAACCGCATGTCAATGTAACGTTGACACATGACGTCGGAGCTGGCCCGGTTAGCCGAGGTTCGTGCCACCCGCGCCCGCCTCGACGAGCAGGAGTTGGACCTCATCGACCGGGCGCGCCACGACGGCGCGACGTGGGCGCAGATCGCGACGGCACTGGGTCTCGGCAGCCGGCAGGCCGCGGAGCAGCGCCGGCAGCGACTGGTGGCCGCGCGGTGGTCACGCCGCCAGCACCTCGACCTCCGGTTCGCACCACGGATCGTGGCGCTGCGAAACGCCGTTGCCGACCTCGGGCGGTGGATCGCCGCCGATCGCCGCTGGGACGCCCGGTTCGATCGGGCGGGGCTAGTCCGGAGCACGGTGGAGGTCGCCCTGGATGCCGCCCCGGGTTCGCTGTACGCGTTGGCCGAGCATCTCGCCGCCGATCTCGCCGAGGCGGGCGAGCGCGTGCCGGCACCCGTTCGCGCCGCCGCAGCGAAGCTCGACGCGGCACTGTCAACAGTTGATTGACAGAGCCTCGAGAGTCTTGCCCACATGAGACTCAATATTCAGGATGTGAGTCATCTCGGCTCAACCTGGAGGGCTCATGCGGCGCAACGCGGGACTGTTCGTGGCGATCTCCCTGCTGTCCGGCTTCGGCAGCAGCGCCATGACCCTGGTGGCCGGGATCTGGATCCTCGACCTCACCGCCTCCACCGGCCTCGCCGCCCTCGCCGGACTCTGCGTGTACGCCCCGGTCCTCGCTGGCCCGTGGCTGGGCGGTCTGCTCGACCGGGCATCCCGGCGACCCCTGGTCATCGCCGTCAACCTCCTGTTGGCCGCCGCGCTGCTGGCGCTCCTCGCGGTGCGCGGGCCGGGACAGACCTGGCTCATCTTCGCCGTCTCGTGCGCCTACGGCGTCAGCTACGTGCTGATCGACGCGGGTGAGACGGCGCTGCTGCCGTCCGCGCTGTCACCGACGGAACTCGGCGACGTCAACGGCTGGCGCTCCAGCGCGCAGGAGGGCATGAAGCTCATCGCTCCCCTGGCCGGGGCGGGCCTGTACGCATGGCACGGCGGTCACGCGGTCGTCGTGCTCAGCGCGGCCATGCCGGTCCTGGTCGCCACCCTGTACGCGGCGGTGCGCCTGAACAGGACGTCGCACGACCAGCCCGCACCACGGCGAAACGGCCTGCGTACCGGATTGTCGGTCCTGTTCGGACAGCGAGTGACCCAGGTGCCGGTCACGCTCGCGGCCGTGTCGATCGCCATGTCCGGCTTCACGACCGCGGCGGTCTACGCGGTCGTGATCACGGAGCTGCGCCTACCGACGACGTTCCTGGGCGTGCTGGCCAGCGCGCAGGGCGCCGGTTCCATCATCGGCGGACTGATCGTCGGCCGGCTGCTCGCCCGACGCAGTCCCGTTGCCGTCGGCGTCGCCGGGACGGTGCTGTTCGCGCTCGGTCTCCTGGCGCGTTGCCTGCCGTGGTGGCCGGTCACGATCGCGGGGGCGCTGGTCACCGGCGTCGGCCTGCCCTGGACCCTGGTCGCGGCGGTGACCGCCGTGCAGACACACACGCCGTCAGCGCTGCTGGGCCGGGTCTCCGCGACGGCCAACACCGCGATGTTCGGGCCACTCGTGGTGGCGATCCCCCTCGGCGCCGCGGCCGTCCACCTCGGCGCCCGCCCGCCGCTCGTCGCAGCCGTCGTGATCTGTCTGACGGCCGTGGCTGTCACGCACCCCCGCCCAGAGTCCCTCCGGAGCGCCCGTCGGATGGCTGACCGGGATCCCGCGACTCGATGACGGGCAGGGTGTCACCCGGCGCGTACCGGATGGGTTGCCTGGAAGGCCAGCCGGCGGTCCGCGTCGGCGGCGATGTGGTCGAGGATGTCGTCGAGGTCCAGGAACACCGACCACCGCTCGCGGCCGGTGGCCTCGGCCAGCCGGTCCACGAGCAACCCTTCCAGGTCGGTGACCCGCTTTCCCTTCCACACCTTGTCGGCCACGCTGACCAGCAGGTCGTCGACACCGATGCCGTCCTGCTGCCAGGACGCGTGGTCACGCGCGAACCGGGCCAGCGCCTCGGAGACACCATGCCCCAGCAGCAGCTCGTAGCCGGCGGGCTCGTGGGCGGATCCGGGCCCGGACAGCTCCTCCGGGTGCCGGACCTTGCCGATGTCGTGGGTGGCGGCCCCGAAGAGCACCGCATCACGATCGAACGGAAGCTGCGGGAACCTATCCGCCATCGCATCGGTCAGCTGCGCGGCGACGTCGTGCACGGCCCGCAGGTGCGCGGCAAGACGCGGCGGCGCATGCAGGGTCTCCAACAGGGCGACGACCTGGTCGGGCAGGGACCGTAGCGGCGGGTCCGCGGGTGCGGTGAGAGCGCGGCGCAGGGGGTCGGCGGTCACGGC
>NZ_JAGPYA010000112.1:0-8995 GCF_018070245.1 Micromonospora sp. M61
AGACCGTCCAGGTCTCCGCCTACCCCGACGCCTACGCCCAGTGGGAACAGCAGGCCACCGACCTCGTCGCCCAGCACTGGAACAGCTGACACCAACACTGAACGACCCGACCGCTGGCCGGCACCCCCGGGGGTGCCGGCCAGCGGCATATCCCGCACAACCACAACGACACCGACAACGAGACCCGGCAGACCTTGGACACTTTCCGTTAGCCGATAACGGAAACTGTCCAAGATCTCGCGTTGACGACGCGGCAGAGATCGCCCCCTCGGCACCCGGCAGGGGTGCGCCGGGGCCGCGGGGACTCGGCAGATCCGCGCGGCCCAGGTGCTGGCGGGGCGGTGCGGCACGCGGCACGCGGCACAGCACGCGGCGTCCGGTGTCCGAGTGCGGCACCCGGCACCCGGCACGCAGAATGCGGCACACGGCACACGGCGTCCGGTGTCCAGTGCGGCATACGTGGCGCCCCGCACCCGGTGCCGGTGGCCGGTGCGGCACCCGCGCTCGGCACAGGGCGCCCGGCCAGGGTCAGAAGAGGACCGTGGCGAGGGTGCCGACCGGCTGGAAGCCGCAGCGTTCGTAGACCCGGCGGGCCGGGAGGTTGAAGTCGTTGACGTAGAGGCTGACAGTGGGGGCGACCCGCAGCAACGCGTCGCGGACCACGGCTGCCATGGCGGCTGTGGCGATCCCTCGGCCACGCCACTCGGGTGCGACCCAGACGCCCTGGACCTGCGCCGTCCGCTTCGTCACCACGGCCAACTCGGCCTTGAACACGACCTTGCCGTCGACGAAGCGGGCGTACGCCCGACCAGCGCGGACCAGGTCGTTGACCCGCCGGCGGTAGCTGCGCCCGGCGTCCTCGGCCAGTGGGGAGACGCCGACCTCCTCGGTGTACATGGCAACTGCCGCGGGGAAGAGCCGGTCGACCTCGCCGGAGCGGACCTGGCGTACCTCCGGGTCGGCCGGTACGGGTGGCAGGGAGTCGGCGACCAGCAGCGGCTGGTTGGGGCGGACGTCTCGCGCTGGCCCCCATGTGTCGGAGAGCCGGTCCCACAGCCCGAGCACTGCGTCGGCCCGACCAACGATGGACGAGCACAACCGCTCCTCGCCCGCGAGCAGGTCGGCGAAGGCGGCCACCGCGGCGTCGCTCGCCAGCACCGGCGTCAGGTTGCCGCCGAGCCAGCACAGCGATTCGAGGTTGCGTCGTGCCCCGTACCCCAGGATTCTGCCCTCGGCCCGCCACCACGAGAGGCCGCGCGCGGCGATCCGTTCGGCGACCTGCGCGCCCGCGAACGGGTCATGGTCGAGTAGTCGCTCGACCGCGCGGCGCTCCGATTCCCCCAGTTGGCGTACCGGCACCGTCAGCACGACTCCCAGCCTGCCAGATCGACCCCCCGGTCCGCCGGTCGAGTGACAAGGCTGGCACCTGCTCTGTCGGCTCACTGAGCGGCCGGGTTCGACCAGCCCACCGGACGACCGGGGGCACCAGTGCCCCGAGCAGGAGGAACAGGCCACCGAGCACGAACCAGCCCGGTACGCCCCAGCCGAGCGCGAGGGTGGTCACCACCACCGGCGCGAGCATCTTGCCCAGTTCGTAGCCCATGCCGTACGCCCCCTGGTACTGGCCCTGGGCGTCCGCTGGCGCCAGCCCGAAGGAGATCCCCCAGCCGGCGGCGGAGTGCCACAGCTCCCCGGTCACGTGGGCGACCGAACCGCAGGCAAGCAGGCCGACGGCACCGGCCGTGGGCAGTGCGCCGCTGGCGGCGAAGAGTACGCAGGCCAGGGCGATGGCCACCCCCGCTCGACGGGCGGCACGGGCGGCTCCGGGCAGGGTGGCGGCGGCGCCCGCGGCGCGGACCTGGAGGAGCACCACCAGCACGGTGTTGACCAGGGTCAACGCGGAGATCATCCAGATGGGCGCCCGGGTGTGCCCGGCGATCCACAGCGGCAGAGCGATGGTGAGCAGGCTGAAGTGCATGGACATCAGCCCGTCGACCAGGGTGAAGGCAAGGAACGGGCGGTCCCGCAGGGCGACCAGTCGAGGGCCGTGCGCGGGGGCGGCGACCGGGGCGATGCTGGGCAGTCGGATGAAGACCACCGCTGCGGCCAGCGACGCCGCCGCCGCAGCCAGGATCAGCGCGACGTACCCGGTGCGGGTGTCGGCGGCGATGGCGAAGCCGCCGAGGACCGCGCCGACGGAGATCCCGACGTTGGTGGTGGCCCTGAGGTAGGCGCGGGTGCGTACCCGCTGGTCGGCCGGGATCGCTCCGGCGATCAGCGCGCCCCGCGCACCGCGCTCCACCGCGTCGGCGAGCGCCGTGGCGGCTCCCACCAGCACGAACGTGGGAAACGACCGGACGGCGATGAGGCCGACGGTGAGGGTGCCGGCGGCGAACAACGCGCCGACCTGTACGCCACGCGGGCCGACCCGGTCGGCCAGGTAGCCACTGGGTGTGCTGGCCAGCACGCCGACGAGGGCCGAGATGGTCAGGCCGATGCCCACCTGGGTCGCCGACAGGCCGACCGACCGGGTCAGGAAGAGCGCGCTGGCGACGAGCCACGACGGTCTTGACCAGGGTGCCGAGGGTGAGGACCCGGGCCGGGCCCGGTGGGGGAAGCAGGCGCATGACCGACACCCTAACAAGACGTACGTACGGTTTGTAAAGAGCCACTTGTCGACGATGCATTGCCGATATATCGTTGATGCATCAGCGACAGTACGAAGAGAGGGAGAACCCGATGAGGTTCCATCGACAGCACCACCCGATGCACGAGGCTCGGATGCGTGGGTTCGGCTTCCCGCCGGTTCCGCCCGGCCCGCACGGACATGGCGAGCACGGACACGGCGGCCCCTGGGGCGGTCGGGGCCGTGGACGGGGTCGGGGCCGACGCCCCAACGTCCGGGCGGCCGTGCTGGCTCTGCTCACCGAGCGGCCGATGCACGGTTACGAGATGATCCAGGAGATCGACTCCCGCACCGGCGGCGCGTGGCGGCCGAGCCCGGGCTCGATCTACCCCACCCTCCAACTGTTGGAGGACGAGGGCGTGATCGTCGCCAGCACGGAGGAGTCCGGCGGCGGACGGAAGCGGTTCACGGTCACCGAGGCCGGTCAGGCCGAGGCTACCGAGGCGGCGCAGACCCCGGCGTGGGCGGACGTCGCCCAGGGCACGGTGAGCAGCTGGCACGACATCCGCGACTCCGGCGCGCAGGCGATGAACGCGCTACGACAGGTCATGATGAACGGCACCGACGACCAGCGTGAGCGGGCCGCCCAGGTGCTCGACGAGACGCGGCGCAAGCTGTACGCGATCCTCGCCGAATCCGAGTGACACCGGCCCGCACCACCGCGAGGCGAAACCGCAGTGACGCGAGCCCCGCAGTGACGCGAGCCGCATCCACCGCACACCAACCACGCCCCGCACCGACGGGGCCGGGATGCAAGCAAAAGCGGCCGTTCCCCCGAGGGAACGGCCGCTTTTTCCAACTGGAAAATCAGTGCACGGTGACCGTCGGGCCGGTGATCAGCCCGCGCAGCTCCTCGGGCAGCTCGGCGCCCATCTCGTCGGCGATCCGCAGCGCCTCCTCGATCAGCGTCTCCACGATCTGCGCCTCGGGCACCGTCTTGACGACCTTGCCCTTGACGAAGATCTGGCCCTTGCCGTTGCCCGAGGCGACGCCCAGGTCGGCCTCGCGTGCCTCGCCGGGACCGTTGACGACGCAGCCCATCACGGCGACCCGCAGCGGCACCGGCAGCCCTTCCAGACCGGCAGTGACTTCCTCGGCGAGCTTGTAGACGTCGACCTGGGCCCGCCCGCAGGACGGGCAGGAGACGATCTCCAGGCCCCGCTCGCGCAGGCCCAGCGACTCCAGGATCTGGTTGCCGACCTTGATCTCCTCCACCGGCGGGGCGGACAGCGACACCCGGATGGTGTCGCCGATCCCCTCGGCGAGCAGGGCGCCGAAGGCGACCGCCGACTTGATGGTGCCCTGGAAGGACGGGCCGGCCTCGGTGACACCGAGGTGCAGCGGGTAGTCGCACTGCTCGGCGAGCTGCCGGTACGCGCGGATCATCACGACCGGGTCGTTGTGCTTGACCGAGATCTTGATGTCGCGGAAGCCGTGCTCCTCGAACAGTGAGCACTCCCACAACGCCGACTCGACGAGCGCCTCGGCGGTGGCCTTGCCGTACTTGGACAGCAGCCGCTTGTCCAGCGAGCCGGCGTTCACGCCGATGCGGATCGGCACCCCCGCCGCCCCCGCGGCGCGGGCGATCTCCTTGACCTTGTCGTCGAACTGGCGGATGTTGCCGGGGTTGACCCGGACCGCCGCGCAGCCGGCGTCGATCGCCGCGAAGACGTACTTGGGTTGGAAGTGGATGTCGGCGATCACCGGGATCTGCGACTTCTTGGCGATCGCGGGCAGCGCCTCGACGTCGTCCTGGGACGGCACGGCCACCCGGACGATCTGGCAGCCGGACGCGGTCAGCTCGGCGATCTGCTGGAGGGTGGCGTTGATGTCGGAGGTGAGGGTCGTGGTCATCGACTGCACGGACACCGGCGCACCGCCGCCGACCGGCACCGAACCGACCATGATCTGGCGGCTGGCCCGACGGGGAGCGAGCGGCGGGGGCGGCACGGCTGGCATACCGAGACTGATTGCGGTCACTTCAGGCACTCACCTTGAGAAGAGCGTGATGGGGTTGACCACGTCCGCGGCGATGGTCAGCAGCGTGAACGCGCCACCGATCAGGATCACCACGTACGTGAAGGGCATCAGTTTGAGGTAGTCCACCCGGCCGGGGTCGGCCCGCCCGATCCGCGCGTAGACCCAGGAGCGGGCCCGTTCGAACCAGGCGATGGCGATGTGGCCGCCGTCCACCGGGAGCAGCGGCAGCAGGTTGAACACGCCGATGAAGAAGTTCAGCGACACGAAGAGCATGAAGAAGACCAGCCAGGCGTTGTTCTCCACCGCCTCGCCGCCGAGTCGGCTGGCGCCGACCACACTGATCGGGGTGTCGACGTCCCGCTCGCCGCCGGTGAGGGCGGTCCACAGGGCGGGGACCTTCTGCGGGAGACGCTGGAGCGCCTTCACGGTGCCGACGGCCAGCTCACCGGTGAAGTCGGCGGTGGCACCGAAGGCGCCGACCGGCCCGTACGTCACGCGGGTGGGCGTGCTGGGGACGAGCCCGACGCCGAGCGCGGCCACCGGCGCGGCGGCACCGGTCGGGTTGTCCAGCGGCGGACGCTGGGTCTGCGCGAGCACCGTGCTGGTGGTGCCCGGCTGCCCATCGCGGACGTACGCGATCTGCGCGGTGTCGCCCGGCTTGAGCCCGCGCAGCGTGGTGAGCAGGTCGCCATAGGAGTTGACCGGCGTGCCGTTGACCGAGGTGATCCGGTCACCGTTGCGCAGTTGCGCCTGCGCGGCGGGGCTGGCCGCGTCGGCGCTCGTGCACGCTCGGACCGCGTTCTCCGGGACCACGCAATCGCTGAGCTGGATGACCGCGGGCTCCTGGCGGGCCTGCGCGTCGGTGGTCGGGAAGTCCGGGTTGGGCAGGCCGGCGGAGACGGCGAGGATCCAGATCGTGATCAGGGCGAGCGCGAAGTGCGTGACCGAGCCGGCGGCCATCACGATCGTCCGCTTCCAGACCGGGTAGCGCCACATCACCCGCGACTCGTCACCCGGCTCGACGTCGTCGTCCTGCGGAGTCATCCCGACGATCTTGCAGAAGCCGCCGAGCGGGATGCCCTTGACGCCGTACTCGGTTTCGCCTCGCTGGAACGACCAGACGGTGGGGCCGAAACCGACGAAGAACTTCGTGACCTTCATCCCGAACGCCTTGGCGGTCAGCAGGTGACCCGCCTCGTGCAGGCTCACCGAGATGAGAATGGCCAGGGCGAAGAGGACCACCCCGAGCAGGTACGACATCAAGCTCCTTCCACCGAACCCGCGATGATCTCCTGCGCGTGCGCGCGTGCCCACGACTCGGCCGCGAGCACGTCCTCGACGGTACCTGGTTCGGTGAAGTCCGGAGCGTCCTCCAACACGCGTTCGAGGGTGTCGACGATGCCGAGGAACGGCAGCCGGCCCGCCACGAACGCCGCCACGCACTCCTCGTTCGCCGCGTTGTAGATCGCCGGCCGGGAACGCCCGGCCTCCCCTGCGGCCTTGGCCAGCGCGACGGCCGGGAACGCCTCGTCGTCCAGCGGCGCGAACTCCCAGGTGTGCGCGGCCGTCCAGTCCACCGCCCTGGACGCCTCCGGCACCCGGTCCGGCCAGCCGATGCCCAGCGCGATGGGCAGCCGCATGTCCGGTGGGCTGGCCTGGGCGATCGTCGACCCGTCGACGAACTCGACCATCGAGTGGATCACCGATTGCGGGTGCACCATCACGGTGATGTCGGCATACGGCACGTCGAACAGCTCGTGTGCCTCGATCACCTCAAGGGCCTTGTTGACCATGGTGGCCGAGTTGATCGTGACGACGGGCCCCATGTTCCAGGTCGGGTGCGCGAGCGCCTGCTCGGGTGTGACCTGCGTCAACTCGTCGCGCCGCCGACCTCGGAACGGGCCGCCGCTGGCCGTGACGATCAACCGGCGCACCTCAGGGCGCGAGCCGGAGCGCAGGCACTGGGCCAGCGCCGAATGCTCCGAGTCGACCGGGACGATCTGCCCCGGCCGCGTCACCGCGGCCTTGACCAGCGGGCCGCCGGCCACGAGCGACTCCTTGTTGGCCAACGCGAGGGTACGACCACCACGCAGCGCGGCCAGCGTAGGAGCGAGGCCCAGCGAGCCGACCACCCCGTTGAGCACGATGTCGCACGGCCACTGGGCCAGCTCGGTCATGGCGTCGGGACCGGCCACGATCTTGGGAAGCTTGAAGTCGCCGGTGGCCCAGCCGCGCCGGCTCGCCTCGGCGTAGAACGCCAGTTGCAGGTCTTGCGCGGCGGACGCCTTGGCCACCCCGACCGCCTCGACGCCCAGTTCGAGGGCCTGCGCGGCGAGCAGCTCAACGTTGCCGCCGCCCGCACCCACGGCGACCACCCGGAACCGGTCGGGGTTACGCCGAACGATGTCGATGGCCTGCGTGCCGATCGAGCCGGTGGACCCGAGCAGGACAAGGTCGCGGGGGGAAGTCACGAGGCCATTCTTCCCCACCCCCGCTGCATGCCCACTGGGAGCCTCAGGCGTCCCCGTCCGACGCGTCCGGCAGCGCCTCCTCGCCGAGCAGGTCGGCCGGATCGATGGAGAACTCGAACGGCTCCCGCATGACGAAGCGCGTCCCCGCCGCAGCGGCAGCCACCGGGCGGTACTCCCCCTCGGTCAGCTCGTACAACGCGATGGTGGGCACCCGATTGCGCAGGTCAACCCGGAGGAAGAAGGGCACGCCGGCAGCGGCGTACTCACGTGGGCGGTCGATGATGTCCTTGCGCCGGTTTCCGGGGGAGACGATCTCCCCCAGAAGCACGGCGTGCCCGATGTCCATCGTCGTGCGACCGCCGCCGGGCGCATCGAGAATGACGATGTCCGGAATGAAGAGATCCTCGCCCGAGACGATGTTCGTCTCAAGATAGAGCCACAGTTTCGCGCGACGCGCCGCCTGCTTGAGGAGATAGGCGAGGTCCAGCTCCGCGTCCTGATGGTCGTACCCGGCATGTGGTGTCACGATCACGCTTCCGCTCAGGACCTCAACCTTGGGGCCGTTGGTCTCCGGCAACAGGTCGAGGGCGAGCTGTGCGGTCCACGGCTCGTCGTGCCACCGCAGCACGTCGAACGACGGCTCGGTGTGCTGCGGCGCCGGCTCCGGCGCGAACGCGGCCTGGGCCATCCGGACTCACCCCCTCAGCGGGACATTCTGCTCAGCTCAGCCTAGCCACCGCAGCCTCAGCTGTGCGTCGTCGCACACCGAGTCCGGCGTCCGCAAGGACAACCCTCCGTGCGTTGCCAAGCGCTGAGCGGTAGCAGTCTCTCCTTGGCTCACCGAAAGGGAGGTTCAGCGTCAGGAGACGCTACGCCGAGCACGTCACCCGGGTTAATGGAGCTGTCTTATTCCGGTTCGGATCTTACGGCACATTTCTAACAGAGATGCTTCGCTGTCGTCGTTCCCCTCAGCCCAACGCACAACAGCCAAGGCTTCAACAATCTTGAATCAAAACTCTTGCCGCAATGCTGCTGCCGCCTGAAGGTACTGACCAGGCTCTCCATGAAGCCTGATTATGCGAGCAATATCAACTAGGCCGCCACCAGAATCAATCGACGCGCGAACCATATGACGCCACTCTCCCGCAACAGGCATCACGGCCTGCGGTTCACTCGGGGCCCGTTGCCGTCCGACCGTCATGATCATGCGTCCGATCGACGGATAGCCCGCCGTGGCCTGCTCCGTAACATCAGCGGCGATCACGGTCACAGACGGGGGAACACCATGAACCAGAAACTCCAGGCCCGCGCGTTCGAGCGGGTGGCGCCGATCCTGAAGCCGGGGGAACGGCCGGTCACCGCGACCCGGGCGATGGTCGGAAGCTTCTCGGCCAGTCGGCTCGGGACGGCCGTCGCTCAGGGGCTGATCCAGGCTGCTGCCGGTGCGACGGGTGCCGCGCTGGCGCGGACCAAGAAGCAGTTCGTCGTGCTCACCGACCAGCGGCTGATCTTTCTGCCGCAGACCTTCCTCGGCGGGCCCGGCACCGGTGTTCTCGGCGAGGTGCCCCGGGAACACGTCGAGCTCGCCGAGGCGAAGATGGGCCTTGTGAGCCTGCTCCGCCTCGCCTTCGGCGGTACGGGGGACGGCGTCAGCCTGACCTTCCCGCGGGTGGACAAGAAGAACGCCGAGGAGCTCGCGGCAGCCCTGGCGCCGGTGCCGACCGCCTGATCGGGGCCGGCCCGCGTCGGCCTGGCCGCCGCAGCGGTGGCGTTGCCGGCACTGCGGCGGTGTCTCCGCGACGCACAGGCTTGATCGACTCGGGCTTACGGAAGTCGGGGTGTCCGCGTGCTGCGGACA
>NZ_JAGPYA010000113.1:0-8614 GCF_018070245.1 Micromonospora sp. M61
GGGGCGGGGTCGTCGGGGGCGGAGTGGTGGGCGGCGGGGTGGTGGGTCCACCGCCCCACTGCGGGTTCGGCCACGGGCCGCAGTACGGGGTGGGCGTGTACCAGCCGGAGTTACCGCTGCCCCGGGTGATCTGGAAGCCACCGCCCACGCAGTTGTGCATCGGGTTGCTCTGCGCGATGTTGGTGGCCCGCACGTTCGTGAACGACACCTGACTGGGTGCCTGCACCTGGAGCGCGTACGTGCCGGCGCCGTCGATCCGCACGTTGGTGAGGTTGATGCCGCTGGTCTGGCCCTCGATCCAGTGCAGCGCGGCGTACGAGCTGTCCAGGATGTCGGTGTCGGTGATGTTGATGGTGGCCTGCTGGAACGATTCGTTGAGTGCGGAGAACCAGATCGCCCCGACGCCGAAGTTCCAGTTGTAGTCCGAGTTGCCGTTACGGATCAACGTGTTCCGGGCGATCGTCCAGGTGCCCCGGACCGCGGTGTCGCCCTGCACACCCGGGTAGCGGTTGGCCACGTGGATGCCCCCGCCGTTGGTCAGCGAGTCGGCCGTCACGTTGTCGGTGATCTTGATGTCCCGACCGCCGTAGCTGACCAGGTGGTTCGCCAGCAGGGTCACACCGATGGTGTTGTGGGTGAAGGAGTTGTTGACGTTCGGCACGCTCTGCGCCCACATCGCCAACGCGTCGTCGCCGGTGTTGCGGACGAACGTGTTGGTCACCGTCGAGTTGGTCACGCCGGTGTGGAAGTTCACCCCGTCCGCGGTCTGGTCCAGGATCCGGCTGTTGCGGATGGTGAAGTTGTCCATCGGGCCGTCCATCCACGCCCCGACCTTGGTGTTCTCCAGCCAGAGGTTGTCGACCACCGAGTTGGTCATCGCCCCGCCCAGGGCGTTGACCTGGTCGTCGTCGATCCGCTCGCGGATGTCGCCGATGATGGCGAAGTCCCGCAGCGTGACGTTGCGGCTCGGCCCGTTCGCTTCGTGCGCGCGGACCGGCCCGGTGTAGCCGCCGCCGGGCACGTACTTGCCGTAGATGCCGACGGACCTGTTCCGGTCGGTGGGGTGCCGGCCACCGAGCACCGAATACCAGGGCCCGGCGCCGCGCAGTGTCACCCCGTCGACCACCACGTGATCCCAGAGGGTGAAGGTCCCGGTCGGGATCCAGACGGCCCTGCCCTGGGCCTTGCCGGCGTCGACCGCCGCCTGGAACCTGGCGGTCGAGTCGGTCGCGCCGCTCGGGTCGGCGCCGAAGTCGGTGACCACGTCGAGCACACCGGCGGGCTTCGTGATCGCGGGGGCGACCAGCTCGAAGTCGGCCAGGTCGATGGTGAACGTGGGCGACTGGGCGGTCGAGGAGACCTGGAAGCGGATCTTCGTGCCGGCCGGCTGGGTGCTGCCGAACATCGCCCGGGTCTCGTCGTAGAAGTGGTGCGGGTTGGTGTCACCCGGGTTGTTGTTGAACGGGTATCCGCCGTAGTACCAGCCGTACCTCGACGTCACCGGGACCGACTTCAGCAGCGACCCGTTGGCCCGCAGGTCGATGGCGGCGTCCCGGCCGGTGCCGGACGGGCTGTCGGGCAGGCTGTACCGGAAGGTGACCGCGTTGGCCGGCGCGGTGAGAGTGAACTCGACGTACTCGCCGACGGCGTCGAGGGTGACCGCCTCCCGGCCGGACGCCTCGGACGGCAGCGTGCCGTAGCGCCGGTCCGGGCCGATCTTCGAGCCGTTGTGGGCGGCCTCCTCCGCCTCCTGCTCGATGAACGGGACGGTGGCGCCTCGATTGGGAATGTCGAAGGGGGACAGTCCGGCTGCCGAGGCCGGCGTTGCGGTGCCGGTGACCGCGAGAGCGGTCACCGTTGTGGCGGCGAGCAGGGTGGCGGCAATGGCGGCCAGCCCTGCCCGGGTCGGGTGTCGGTGGTGCGGGGTGCCGGTGGTGTGGTTGGCCATGAGCTGCGCTCTCCCTTTCGTCAGGCAGGCCAGATCCCCCCGTGTCGGTGCGGCGTGGCGCGTCTCCCCCTCGTTTCTCCTTTCCTTTGGTGGCGTGGTGCCGGCGGCCGGGACGGGCCGCCGGGCGGGCCCGCGCCCACCACGGCGAGCAGAGTCAGGTCAGGCCGGGCCGTCCGCCACTCGCGGTCCGTCCGCCGATTCGGTGGTACGCAGCCAGACCGCTGTGTCGGACGGCAGCAACCCGTCGTCGAGTGGCCCGCTGGCCAGCAGCAACCGCCCCTGGGCCGGCATCGGAACCGGCGTGTCGGACAGGTTGACGAGGCAGGTGAAGCCACCGCCACGGCTGAAGGCGAGCACCCCGTCCGGGGCGGGCAGCCAGGTCAGCTCACCGTCACCGAGCGCCGGGTCGGCCTTTCGAGCCCGGATCGCCGCCCGGTACAGCTCCAGCATCGAGGCGGAGTCGCCGGTCTGCGCACTGGCCGTCCGGTCCTTCCAGTCGGCAGGCTGGGGCAGCCAGGGCGCCGCGGCACCGGCGGGGCTGAACTCGAAGGGCGGCTCGTCCCCGGCCCACGGCAGCGGCACGCGGCAGCCGTCCCGACCCGGGTCGACCCGGCCGGACCGTTCCCACATCGGGTCCTGACGCAACGCGTACGGGATGTCCTCGACCTCGTAGAGGCCCAGTTCCTCGCCCTGGTAGACGTAGGCGGCGCCGGGCAGCGACAGCGAGAGCAGCGCGGCGGCGCGGGCCCGGCGGGTGCCCAGCTCAAGGTCGGTGGGGGTGCCCTCGCGCTTGGCGGCGAAGCTGAACCGGGTGTCCGCCCGACCGTAGCGGGTGACGTGCCGGGTAACGTCGTGGTTCGAGAGCACCCAGGTGGCCGGCGCGCCGACCGGCGCGTGCGCGCTCAGCGTCCCGTCGATGCTCTCCCGCAGCGCCGAGGCGTCCCAGGCGCAGCCGAGGAAGTCGAAGTTGAACGCGGCGTGCAGCTCGTCCGGGCGCAGGTAATTGGCGAACCGCTGCCGGTCCGGCAGCCACACCTCACCGATCAGGGCCCGCTCGCCGGGGTAGGAGTCGGCGACCCGCCGCCAGCCCCGGTAGATGTCGTGCACCCCGTCGAGGTCGTGGAAGGGGTGCGGGTGGTCCGGTCGGACCTCGGGCAGCTCCCCGTCCTTGACCAGGAGCCCGGCCGAGTCGATCCGGATGCCGTCCACGCCCCGGTCGAACCAGAACCGCAGGATGTCCTCGAATTCCGCGCGTACCCGGGGGTGGTCCCAGTTGAAGTCCGGCTGCTGCGGGGCGAACAGGTGCAGGTACCAGTCACCGGGGGTGCCGTCCGGGTTGGTGGTGCGGGTCCAGGTCTCGCCGCCGAACTCGCCGATCCAGTCGGTGGGCCGCTGGTCCCCGTTCGGGCCCCGGCCCGGCCGGAACCAGAACAGGTCCCGCTCGGGCGCGCCGGGCCCGCCAGCGAGCGCCGCCTGGAACCAGGGGTGCGCGTCGGAGCAGTGGTTCGGCACCACGTCGACGATGGTCCGGATGCCCAGCGCGTGTGCTTCGGCGATCAGCGCCTCCGCCTCGGCCAGGCTGCCGAAGACCGGGTCGATGTCGCGGTAGTCGGACACGTCGTAGCCGGCGTCGGCCATCGGCGAGGGATACCAGGGACTGAACCAGATCGCGTCGACGCCGAGCGCGGACAGGTGGTTCAGCCGGGACCGGATGCCGGCGATGTCACCGATGCCGTCGCCGTTACCGTCGGCGAAGCTCCGGGGATACACCTGGTAGATCACGGCTCCACGCCACCACGGACTTCTGTCAGCTGTGGACACGAGCACCTGCTTTCTGCGTCAGTACGTCGGCGTGTTCGCCGGAGGAAGATATGTGTCGGGCGAACGGTCGTTGTTCGCCGCGCGGGAGGATGCGCTGGTGGCTATCCCTTGATGCTGCCCGTGGTCAGACCGGACATGATGTTCCGTTGGAAGATCAGGAAGATGATGACAGTCGGGATCGCGGCGATGACCGACGCGGCGATCACCACGTTCATCGGTGTGCCGCCGGCGAAGGTGTAGATGCCGACGCTGACCGTCCGGGTCTCGGGCGAGGGCATGACCAGCTTCGGCCAGAGGAAGTCCTTCCACACCGCCGTCACCGCGAAGATCGACACGACGCCGAGGATGGGGCGCGACAGCGGCAGGATGATCGACCAGAGCGTGCGCAGCGACGACGCCCCGTCCATGAGGGCAGCCGCCATCAGCTCCTCGGGAATCGAGTCGAAGAACCGCTTCAGCAGGAAGATGTTGAACGCGTTGGCGACCATCGGCAGCCAGATCGCGAACGGCGAGTCCAGCAGGTTGATGTGCAGGATCGGCAGGTCCAGCACTGTCACGTACTGCGGGACGATGAGGACCATCGCCGGGATCATCAGAGTTCCCAGCATCAGGGCGAGGATCGTGTTGCCGAAGATCGGTCGGAGCTTGGACAGCGAGTACGCTGCCGCGCTGTCGAAGACCAGTTGGAACAGCACCGCGCCGATGGCGTAGTAGAACGTGTTGAACAGCAGCTTGGCGAGGGCCAGGTTGTTCCACGCGTCGATGTAGTTCTGCGGCTGGGGATCCTTCGGGAACAGCGAGGGTGGGGTCTGCGCGATCTCCTGGCCGGACTTGAGCGCGCCGGTGACCATCCAGTAGAGCGGCCCGAGGAAGACGAGCGTGAACCCCGCCACGACGACGATCAGCAGCGTCCAGTAGATGACCTTGCCGCGCCCCCGGCTGAGCTGGGAGTGGGAGATGAGGGTCCGGGTTCCGGAATCCTGTGCCATTCCTCGCCGTCCTAGTCCTGTTTCGCAGTCAGCCGCACGTACACGGCGGAGAAGCCGGCCAGCACCACGAGCATGATCACGCCCAGGGCGGCGGCGCCGTTGAGGTCGTTCTGGAAGAACCCGTGCTGGTAGATGAGGTACGCCACCGAGGTCGCCGAGTCCTCCGCGCCCGCGCCGTTGGCGAGGATCAGGGGCTCGATGAAGAGCTGCATCGTGGCGACGATCTGCAACATCGCCAGGAGCGCGAGGATCAGCCGGGTCTGCGGGATCGTCACGTGCCGGATCCGGCGCCAGATCCCGGCGCCGTCGAGCTCCGCCGCCTCGTACAACTCGCCGGGGATGTTCTGCAACGACGCCAGGTAGATCAGCACGGCGCCGCCCATGTTCATCCAGGTCGACGCGACCACCATCGCCGGCATCGTCATCTCGGGCGACTGCATCCACTGCGAGGTGGGCAGGTGCAGCGCCTTGAGGATCGCGTTGAAGAGCCCGGCCTCACTGGGGTCGTACGCGTAGAACTTGAAGAGGAACAGCGCCGAGGCCGGCGGCAGCATCACCGGCAGGTAGACCAGGATCCGCAGGTAGCCCTTGGCGTGGCGGAACTCGTTGAGCAGGATCGCCACGAAGAACGGCACCGCGTACCCGAGGACGAGCGCGAGCACCGTGAAGTAGAAGGTGTTCTGCCAGGCCGTCCAGAAGCTGGGGTCGGCGATGATGCGGGAGTAGTTGTCCCAACCCACCCAGGTGGTCTCGCCGCGCCGGGTCCGCTGGAAGCTCATGACGATGCCGCGGACCATCGGGTACCAGGAGAAGACGACGAAGCAGAGCACCGCGCCGATCAGGAACGCGTGCCCGGTGAGGTTGTCCCGTACTTTTCGGCCGAGGCTCGTACGCTGCGGCCTCGCCGAGTACGGCGACGGCGGGCGGCCCGGTTTCCTGGGGGTCTCCGGGACGGTGGTGATCGCCAAGGCAACTCCTGGGTGAGTCGGTGACGTCGACGATGCGGCGCGGGTGGTGTGGGGGCCGGGTCGGCGTACCGGCCCCCACACGCTCAGGTCAGCTCTCCGCGGTGAGGAGCTGGTTGACCTTCTCCTCGGCGGTCTTGAGCAGGGCGTCGATGTTCGAGTTCGGATTGGTCAGCACACCGGACATCGCGGCGTCGAGCACCGCGTAGATCGCCTGTGCGTTGCGCGGCTCACCCTTGATCGGCACCGGGGTCGCCTCGAAGAGAGCGAAGTTGGTGGTGTCGACGTTCGCGTTCGCCTTGCGCAGCTCGAGCTCCTGCTTCTGCGCGTCGCTGCCGTTGGCGAAGAGCAGCGGCTGGGGCAGACCGACCGGGTAGTTCTGCGGCTTGGCCCGGACGTAGTCGAACTGACCCTTGCCCGGGGTGAGCTTCTGGTACGCGATCCACTTCAGGCCGGCCTTGACCTGCTCGGGGGTGAGGTCCTTCTTGAAGAAGTAGCCCTCGCCACCACCGAGCGTCCCCAACGCCTTGCCGTCCTGGCCGGGCAGCGGAGCCATCGCCCAGTCCTGGAACTTGCCCTGGAACTGGCTGACGATCGCCTGGGTGGCGTCCGGCGCGCCGATGAACATGCCGACCTTGCCCGCGCCGGCGTTGGTCAGCAGGTCGCCCCACTGGAGCAGCTGACGGGCGCCCATGCTGTTGTCGCCGTACCGCATGTCCTTGATGTTCTGCAGGACCTGCTTACCCATGGCGTTGTTGAAGTCGGCCTTCTTGCCGTCCGGGGTCAGCACCTGGCCGCCCTGCGAGTAGAGCAGGGAGGTGAAGTGCCAGCCGCCGGTGTTGCCGGCGCTGTACTCCGAGTAGCCCGCGATGCCGTTGCCGAGTGCGGAGATCTTCTTGGCGGCGGCCCGGACGTCGGCCCAGGTCTTCGGCGGGTTGTTGACGTCGAGCCCGGCCTGCTGGAACAGGACCTTGTTGTAGACCAGACCCATCGAGTAGTTCTTCACCGGAACGGCGTAGAGCTTGCCGCCGTCGGTGAAGACGCCCTTGAGTGCCGGGTCGACGCTGTCCCAGGTGGGGATCGTGTCCTTGCTGACCTGGGAGGTGATGTCCATGGCCTGACCGGAGTCGAGCACCTGCTGGAGATCGGTCATGTATCCGTAGAACACGTCAGTGACGGTGCCGCCGGCGAGGCGGGCGGTGAAGTCCGGCGGGTTGTTGCACTGCTCACCGACGCTGACGCTCTTGATGACGATGTCCGGGTTCTGCTTCTGGAACTCGGCGACGTCGTCGTTCCAGTTCTTCAGCAGCTCTTTCTGCGCACCGACCGGCTGGCAGTCGACAGTGATGGTGACCTTGCCGCCTGCGGTCGCGTCCTTGTCGTCACTCTTCGTGGAGCATGCCGTGAGGCTGAGCCCCAGGCCGGCCACGAGCGCAACCGCCGCAGCCTTTCGGTATTGCGGTACGGACATCTGTCCATCCCTTCGGGAACGGGTGTCTCCAATGACCTTCGCTGATCTGCGGTGATGCGACCTGACGCCCAGTAGCTGCGTCGGAGCCAGGTGTGAGTGGAGTCACTGTAGCGAGGGGGACTCATTTCGGCAAGGTATCGACCCTGTTCCGAAAGGACACGACGTGATTACGGCAGATGTTGGCAAGCGCTTGAAAGCAGCCAGATATGCGGGCTTTGGTCCCTTATGGCGGGTCATTCGGCGATATCGATGCCGCTCCCGACGGGCAGCGACGAAAACGGCCGCCGACCGCATGGAGCGGTCGACGGCCGAAGCGTCGTCTGGTGTGGTGCCTAGCGACCCGGGGCGGGAGCGGTCGAGCCGCGTACCACCAGCTCGGGCTCGAACAGCAACTCGTCGTGCAGGACGCCGGCGCCTTCGATCTGGGTGACCAGCAGATCCACCGCGGCCTGCCCCATCGTCTCGATCGGCTGCCGGACCGTGGTCAACGGCGGGTCGGTGCAGGTCATGAACGCGGAGTCGTCGTAGCCCACCACCGACACGTCGGCCGGCACCGAGCGACCCAGCCGCCGGGCCGCACGGATCGTGCCCAACGCGAGCACGTCGCTGGCGCAGATGATGCCGGTAACGCCACGCTCGACCAGTTTCGTCGCGGCGACCCGCGCGCCCTCCATGGAGAAGCTGGAACGCTCGACGCACTCGGCGTCACCCTCGTCCCAGCCGGCGGCCCGGATCATCGCGTCCAGTTTGCGTCGGGACGGCACATGCCCCTCCGGGCCGAGCACCATCCCGATCCGTTCGTGCCCGAGCGAGCGCAGGTGCCCGTACGCCTGCTCCACCGCCACGGCGTCGTCAGTGGAGACCCGGGGGAAGCCCAACTCGGCCACGCCTGCGTTGACCAGAACGACCGGAAGACCCCGATCGGTCAGCCGACGGTAGTGGTCGTGTCGGGCGTCGGCGAGCGCGTACGAACCACCCGCGAAGATCACGCCGGAGACCTGGTGGTCGAGCAGCATCTCCACGTAGTCCATCTCGGAGACACCGCCGATGGTGCGGGCACAGAGGGCGGGGGTGTAGCCGCGCTGCGCCAGTGTCCCGGTGACGACCTCGGCCAGCGCCGGGAAGATCGGGTTCTGCAACTCGGGCAGCACCAGCCCGACCAGCCGGGCGCGCTCGCCGCGCAGTTTGGTCGGCCGCTCGTAACCGAGCACGTCCAGCGCGGTCAGCACGGCGGTGCGGGTCGTCTCGGAGACCCCGTCGCGGCCGTTGAGCACCCGGCTGACGGTGGCCTCGCTGACGCCCGCCTTCTTGGCAACTTCAGTCAACCGCTTGGTCACGGTCGCAATCGTACGTCACCAGGATGAAAGAAATGAACAGCAAAGTGCCCGTCGTTTGCTGGCTTGCTGCCGGATTCTTCCGA
>NZ_JAGPYA010000114.1:0-7846 GCF_018070245.1 Micromonospora sp. M61
GTCGCCCAGGGCGGGTAGGTCCGGCACGCCGCTCAGCTTCCCGGCTCGCCGTGCCCGGCCGGCGTCACTGCTTTACAAATCGCCACTTCTGGTCTCTCTGGGTGTCCTGACGGTCAAACTGTTGGATCCAGTATCCGTTCCAGGTGGTGCCGTTGTCCCTCGTCGGCCCGATGTCCACGCCCAGCAGCTCCATCACAAAGCCCGAGCGGCGGTTGGTCATGACCACGTTCCCGGCGCCGACGTCCTCCAGCAGCCACTGCTGATTCTCGTCGTTGTCGTCACGTTCGTACACCGCCATCTTCGACCCCTTCTGCAGGGAACGGTCCTGCACGGACAGGGCCATGTTGTTCCACTCGCTCGTGATGATGACGTGCCGCCTGTCCGGCGCCGGGTAGAGCTTCCAGCGCTGGTCCTTGTACCCCTCGTCCTTCCACAGCTGGACCCGGCTACCGGGCTGCGTGTTCTGGTTGATGCCAGGGAGCTCCACGATCGACTGGGCCCACGGGCTGTCCAGGCGGTACGTGGCACCCGCCTCGTACGCGAACAGCTTCGGGCCCTGGGGCTTCTCACTGGGCTTCGCGGACGGGCTGGTGCTCGGCGAGGCCTGGACGCTCCGGCTCGCCGACGGCGTGGGGCTCGGCTTCACGGTGGGGCTCGGCTTCGTCACGGGGACGGAAAGCCGGTTGTCCTTCTCGTACTCGGCGACGTGCGCCGGAACCTGGTCGGCCAGCTGGGTGACGTTGACGCGGGGCAGGCCGGCCGCCCGCCGCACCGGGTCGATTCCCCACTGGTACGCGCTCAGCGCCAGTCGATACGGGTCCTCGCCGTTGAGCTCGGACAGTTGCTGCGCCATGTCGCACATGGCGATACCGAGTGCGGGGATCGCGTCCGCGGGCCGCCACACCGACGTTCCCTCGCCCGGCTGGTACTGCTCCCACATCGTGGGCGTGAACTGGGCGACACCCTGACGGTCCGACGTGCGCTTGTTCACGTCGAAGTCGGACAGTGTCCGCAACTGTGCCGCGATCCGGGCCGGCGTGATCTGCGGGCAGACCTTTCCGGCGACCTGGATCGGTTGGACCAGAGCGTCGGGCACCTTGACCTCGCCGGCCGTCCCGGAAGCGGCCGACTGGGTTACCGCCTTCTCGGAGAACTGCGGCTGCTCGGCGTACCAGGCCGCGTACGCCTTCACCTTGTCGACGTAGGGCTTGGCGTCTTTCGGGACGCCGCGGGCGTCGAGCACCGCCTTGACTCCGGTCTGCTCCGCGGCGATGGCGGCCGGCCAGAGGTCTCCATCGATGTCGGCGGAGCGCAGATGGCCCACGTTCTCGCAGGTCCGGTGACCCAGCGCGATGATGTTTGCCCGCCGGTCGGCGCGACTGGCATCGGACGAGGGCCGCCACTTCTCCCACGCCGCCTGGTCGAGACCGGCGATCATGTCGGGGCTGCTCTTGAAGCCGGACGCCGCCATGATCTGCGCGGCGAGCTTCGGCGGGTTGAGGGCGGGGCAGGACAGGGCCGCCTCCACGATGGCGGGCACGTCACCGTCCGGAACCGGCTCGCCGACCAGCTTGTCCGGGTCCGCAGTGGCGGCCAGTTCGAAACCGACGGCCCCGGACGCCAGGATGACGCCGACCAGGGCGACGATCTCGACGCGCTTACGCGTCGACGAGATAAGCCGTCGCCACGGGCGGCGCTGGCCACTTGCGGTTGCTTTCATCGACTCACTCTTACGCTCAGTGGGTGTGGGCACGTGTCGTGCACATGACGGCCGGGCAGCTACCCCGGTTCACAGCTGATCGGATTTTCTTGGGCGTGCCTCGCCCGCATCGCCGTTGCCGGTCGGCCGTCTCTCGCCTGCGGTTCCGAAATCGAAGCCCCGGCTGACGAGGGCCTCCCGCATGGCCCGCAGTGCATAGAAGGTGCGTGACTTGACGGTGCCGGCCGGGACGTCGAGCGCGTCGGCGGCCTCGGACACCGACCGTTCCCGGAAGAAGATCTCGACCAGCGTGATGCGTAGCCGCTCGGGCAGGGAGTCGAGCGCGGCCCGGACCTCACGCGCGTCGAGGAGGCGCTCGATGGCGTCGTCCTGCTGCGCATGATCGTCGATATAGTCGACCGGCAGCTCGGCCGGACGGACGTCGGCGGAGCGCATCTGGTCGATCAGGATGCGTTTGGCCACGGTGAACAGCCAGGCTCGGTTCCAGTTTCCCTCGGCGTTACGCGCCTCTGGATTCCGCCAGGCCCGCAGCACCGTCTCCTGCACGATGTCTTCGGCTCGGTGAACGTCACCCCTGGTCAGGCGGGTCAGGAAGCTCAGCAGCACGGGCGCGTGGACCTGCTGCAGATGCCGCAGGGCTGCTACATCTTCGGGGCTGTCCATGCCCTGACCCGGACCGTCCGCTGGGGACTGGGCGCCAGCTGCCGTGCCGCTGGCACCGCTGACTTCTGGGGAGGGTCGCACGCGGCAAAGACTTGCACCGGGATTGCGGATTGTCTACTCAGTGACACTGACGGTGACAGTCTGGCCGGTTGCTGTCTGGGCTGTTCATCGATCGCGGTGAGGTGTCCGGTGGCGCGGCGTCGGCCGCCGATCATTCACGGAGCGTGACGACCATGTCGGGGCGTTCGGTTGATCGGCAGACGGCCGAGACGGCATTTGACCAGCGTGAACTGTGCCGGGGCACGCGCCCGGCAAGCCGTTGCCTGGGGCAAGCTAACCTACGTCCACTGTTCACTCGGCGGTAACGTCGACTGTTCACTCGGCTGTAAACACGGTCCCGACATCCGCCGCGTCCCTGCCGGGCCGCGACCGTTTCGGCGGGCCACCGATGGGAGGAGGGCCGAGCATGGACACCGCTTGGGTGGTGGCGGTGGCCTCCGTGGTCGGCGGTGTCGTCGGCGCTTCGATCATGGCGCTGAGCATGCGTCGCACGGCCGCCGCAAGGAGCAACGAGCTGGCACACCTCGAACAGTTGGTGGAGCGGCGGGCGGAGCAGGTGACCGCGTTGAGCCATGAGCTGCGGACCCCGCTGAGCATGATCAAGGGGGCGGTCGATCTGTTGCGGGAGGGCACTCCGGGGCCGCTCACCGCTGCGCAGGCCCGCTTCCTGCAGGTCCTGGATCAGCAGTGTACGCAGGTCATCGGGCTGTGCGAGAGCCTGCTGATCCAAGCCAAGATCGAGGCTGGGTTGTTCACGCCACACCTGGAGAGGGTGGACGTGTCGGTGGTGGTGCGCGAGGTGGTGACCGCGATGCGACCGTTGTGTGCGCAGCGGCAGCAGCGCATCAGCCTCGACATGCCCCAGGTGATGCCGCGCATCCGGGCCGACCCGATGCTGCTGACCCAGGCGCTGACCAACCTGCTGTCGAACGCGAGCCGGTTCACCACGACCGGCGGGAATCTCGACGTGCGGGTCATGCTGATCGACACTGGCGTGGCGGTGTACGTATCCGACGACGGTGCGGGCATGAGTCAGGCGGAGCGGCAACGCCTGTTCCACCGCTTCGCCACGGGTCGGCCGCTGGCCGACGGCACCGGCCTCGGCTTGGTGATCACGAAGACGATCGTGGAGCTGCACGGAGGCGAAATCATGGTGCACACTGCGTCGACCCGGGGGACCACCATCCTCCTGACCCTGCCGGACCGGCCGTGACGCGCGCCGGCGAGCAGCCCGGGAGTGGGCCTACCGCGCTGGTGGTCGACGACGAGCCGCAGATGACGATCATCGTGGAGTTCGCTCTGCAGACCCAGGGCTTCACCGTCCTCACCGCCCACGACGGGGCTACCGCCCTGCACCTGCTGCGGACGCATTCGGTGGACCTCGTGGTGCTGGACGTCATGATGCCCACGATGGACGGGCTGGCCCTGTGTCAGCGGATTCGCGCGCGCTCGGAGGCGCCCATCATGTTCCTCACCGCGTTGGCCCAGCGTGACGACATCATCGCTGGGCTGGAGCACGGTGCCGACGACTACGTCACCAAGCCGTTCCACCCGCGGGAGGTGGCGCTGCGGGCGCAGGCGCTGGTGCGTCGCCGCCGGGGGTCGGGCACCACGGTCCAGGTCGGTGAGCTGGTCATCGAGCCGGCAACGCAAACCGCGACGTTGGCGCAGCACCGGCTCGACCTGCCGTTCACGGAGTTCAAGCTGCTGCACCACCTGGCGGTGCGCCGCGGCGTGCCGCAGTCGTGGCAGGACCTGCTGCGGGAGGTCTGGGGCACCACGGACCTGATCGGCGGACGAGACGTGGTGAAGTCCGCGGTGTACCGGCTGCGCTCCCGGCTCGCCGGGACACCGAACGGATCGGCGTACGTGCGCACGCTGCGCGGGGTCGGCTACCTGATGCCTGAGATGGCTGCCGGGACCGCCGAGGACGGGGACGCCTCCCCGGCGGCCAGGTGACGGCGGCGTCACCATTACTTACGCCGCCGTCACCGGGGCCCCGTTCACACGCCTTTAACGTGGCCGTCACACCACTCGCATTGATTCGGGCGGCTTAGTAGGGGAGACCACGTCATGGCGACGAACAAGATACGGGGCAACCGCACACTGCTGGCGACAGCGATGGCGGCCTCGCTGCTGCTCGGTGCGGCTGGCTGCGCCCGCGAGGGTGGCGCCGAGGCCAGCAAGGACAGCGGTGTGGTGCACGTGGTGTGCGGTGCCACCGAGGACTGGTGCGCGGCGACCACGAAGAAGTTCACCGAGTCCACGGGGGTGAAGGCCGACTTCGTGCGGCTCTCCAGCGGCGAGGCGCTGGCACGCATCAAGGCCGGCAAGGGCAACGCGGAGTTCGACGTCTGGTACGGGGGGCCCGCCGACGGGTACGCCTCCGCCGGCGACGAGGGGCTCCTGGAGGCCTACACCTCGCCGAACGCGGGTGTCATCCCGGCCAAGTACAAGGACCCGCAGGGCACCTGGACCGGCGTCTACGTCGGCGCCCTGGGCTTCTGCAGCAACAGCAAGCTGCTGACGGAGCGGGGAATCGGGCTCCCCGACTCGTGGACGGCCCTGCTCAACCAGAAGCTCGCCAAGGACATCGGCATCGCGCACCCGTCGACCTCGGGCACCGCGTACACGACCCTCTGGACCCAGGTGCAGCTGGCCGGCGGCGACGAGGGCAAGGCGCTGGACTACATGCGCAAGCTGCACCCGAACGTCCTGCAGTACACCAAGTCCGGCTCGGCGCCCGCCCAGATGACCGCTCGTGGCGAGGTCGCGGTGGGGGTCATCTTCGCGCACGACTGCGTGGCCACCATGGAGGCCGGCTTCCCCGACCTGAGGCTGAGTTTCCCGGCGGAGGGCACCGGTTACGAGACCGGCGGTGTCGCCCTGGTGAAGAACGCCAAGAACCCGACCAGCGCCCGCAAGTTCGTCGACTGGGCCCTCACCACCGAGGCGCAGGAGGTCGGCCCGAGCGTCAAGGCGTACCAGTTCCCGACGAACCCGGACGCGAAGGTGTCGGACAAGGTCGTCCCGCTCTCCGGCATCAAGATGGTGGAGTACGACGCGGTGGCGGCAGGTAAGGCGAAGTCGGCGCTCAACAAGCGGTTCGACGCCGAGGTCGCGCAGGCGCCGAAGTCATGACCACGTTGTTGTCCGATCCCGGGGTGATCACCCCAACCCCACCCGAGGCGGTCGCGCCGCGGCGGCGCCGCCGCCTCGGCGCGGGGCTGCGGGTCCTGGTCGGGGTCTGCGCGGCGGTGGTGGTGATCGGTGCGGCGATCCCGCTCGTGGCGGTGCTGGCCACTGCCTTCGCTCCGGACGCGCTGCCCCGCTACGTCGAGTTCTTTAGCTCCTCCGTCGATCTCGGCATCCTGCGGAACACGTTGGTGCTCGGGGCGCTGGTCGGGTTGTGCGGCACCGCCCTGGGGTTCCTGTTCGCGTTCGTCCAGGCCCGACTGGACGTGCCGGGTAAGAAGATCCTGCACCTCATCGCCCTCATGCCGATCGTCAGCCCGCCGTTCGCGGTCGCCACCGCCACGGTGGTGCTCTACGGCCGGCGCGGCGTGATCAGCAACGGCTTGTTCGGGCTGGAGTACGACATCTACGGCCTCGACGGCCTGGTGTTCGTGCTGTCGCTGTCGCTGTTCCCGGTGGCGTACCTGGGCCTGCTCGGCATGATGCGGGGCCTGGATCCGGCACTGGAGGAGGCGGCGATGAACATGGGCGCCAGCCGCTGGCAGATCATGCGCCGCGTGATCCTGCCGCTGCTGGCCCCCGGGCTCGTCGCCCCGTTCCTGCTGCTCTTTGTGGAGGCGATCGCCGACCTGGCCAACCCGCTGGTGCTCGGTGGCGACTACACGGTGCTGGCCAGCCGCGCCTACCTGGCGGTCACCGGTGAGTACGACACCACCAGCGCCGCCGTCTACTGCGTGATCCTGCTGGTGCCGTCCCTGGCGATGTACTTCGGCCAGCGGTGGTGGCTCAACCGCAAGGTGCGCACCACCATCACCGGGCGACCGTCCGGCTCCGTGCACCTGATCACCGGCTGGAGCCGGTGGCCGGTGTACGCCCTGGCGCTGTTCGCCGCCGCGATCATCGTGAGCATCTACAGCACTGTCATCCTCGGCTCGGTAACCAAGGTGTTCGGCGTGGACAACACCTTCACCCTCGATTACCTCAAGGAGGTACTGCTCGGGGTGGGAGTGGAGGCCGTCCTCGACACGTTGACGTTCGCGGTCATCGCCACTCCGATCGCCGCCCTCCTCGGCCTGCTCATCGCCTGGCTGGTGGTTCGCCACCTGCGACGTACCGCCTGGCTGCTCGACCTGGGCGGCACGCTGGGTGTCGCCGTGCCGGGCACCGTGCTGGGCATCGGCTTCGTCCTCGCCTACCGGCCCGAGCGGTACATCGGCGACTACCTGGTGTTCCCCAGCCTGGTGGGTGGTAGCGCGGTCTTCGCCGGCGCGATGGCCATCGTCCTGGCGTTCGTGATCCGTAGCGTGCCGGCGGGGCAACGGACGGCGGTCGGTGCGCTGACCCAGTTGCATCCGCAGATCGAGCAGGCGTCGACCGACCTCGGGGCCAACTCGCTGCAGACGTTCCGTTGGGTGACCCTGCCGTTGATCAAGCCGGCCCTGCTCACCGGGTTGAGCTACAGCTTCGCCCGCAGCATGACCTCCGTGTCGACCATTGTCCTGCTGGTCACGCCGGAGACGAAGATCATCACATCGCAGGTGCTCAGCGCCGCGAGCACCGGCCGGTACGGGGTGGCATTCGCCTACTGCACGGTGCTGACCGTGCTCGTCCTGGTCGCCTTCGCGATCATCCGACTGCTCGTCGGCGGGGGCGCCGCACTGCACCGCACCGCCAAGTCTGAAAGGCCGAAACGATGACCGTCGCCGCGCCCACCGAGGCCGCTGCGCTCGCACCCGCCGGACGTGGTGAGGCCAGCACCGGACGCCTGCAACTCGAGGCCCTGACCAAGCGTTTCCGGAGCCGTCCCGAGGACGTCACCGCAGTTGACAGCGTCTCGCTCGACGTCCTGCCGGGGGAGTTCATCACCCTGCTGGGCCCGTCGGGCTGCGGCAAGACCACCACGCTGCGCATGGTGGCGGGTTTCGAGGACGCCACGAGCGGCAGCATCCTGCTCGACGGCAAGGCCATCGACGACATGCCACCGCAGCGCCGACCGATGGCGATGGTGTTCCAGAGCTACGCCCTGTTCCCGCACATGACCGTCGCGCAGAACATCGCGTACGGGCTGAAGCTGCAGCGGCGCACCAAGGCCGACATCGCCGAGGGCATGCGGATGGCGGTGACCAGCATGAACCTCGTCGGCCTGGAGGACCGTAGCCCGCACGAGCTCTCCGGCGGCCAGCAGCAGCGGGTCGCGTTGGCCCGGGC
>NZ_JAGPYA010000115.1:0-7773 GCF_018070245.1 Micromonospora sp. M61
CGCGCTGGGGCTGGGGCATCCCCAATCTGAACAAGGGCATGTATGGCCCCGGCCAGCTCCTGGGCCCCATGACCTACAACATGGACAAGGCGCCCCTGGACGTCTGGTCGAACGACATCAGCCAGATTGCGATCAAGGAAAGGGAGCGGGAGGATCGGGAGTGGCTGGCGGCCTACAAGAAACAGGGCATCGCCTTCGCCGGTGAATTCAGCCCGAATGTATTGAGCCCGGACGGCAAGCTCAGCGAAAACGCCTTCATGCTTCAGGGCATTCTGGCTGATCCTTACGTCCAAGCCATCACCAACGGCCACCCGGAACTGTACGACAAGATTGGCTATGAGGACGCCACCAAGTGGCGTAAGGAATGGATGGACGCGCGCGCGGCCTTCATTCAGAACAACATCGACAACAGCCTCTACACGGCGTCTTTGATCAAGCAGGGCTCCGGGATGCTGATCATGTCGGGCCACGCCACCTACGAGGGCGGCACGACGGTGGAAGGCGGCAAGCTTTCGATCGCCGGCTCGCACGCAAGCTCGGTCGCCGTCAAGGGCGGCACGCTCGGCGGCAGCGGTTTCGTGGCAGGCAGCATCGACGTCGACAGCGGCGTGCTGCAGCCCGGTCTGTCGTCCGGGGAAGCGGCGTCAGCGGTGTCCATCACTCTGACCGACGTCGCGCCGGGCAACGTCCTGAACGTCGGCGGCGACGTGACCGTCAGCCGAGCGGGTCGCCTCGCCATCACCATCTCCGGCGACCACGACTACACGAGCGTGCGGGCCGCGGGTGACCTGGTGCTGAGCGGCGAACTCACCCTGGACATTCGCGCGTCCCTCACTCCCGGCACGGTACTGACGATCATGAGCGGCGACTCGATCAGGGGCCACTTCCATTCCCTGCCGGAACGGCGGGTCCTGAACGCGGGCCACCACATGTTCAGGGTGTCCTACCAGGGCGGCGACATGACGCTGACCGCCCTGCGGACGCTGCCCGGGGCACGGTCCGGCGGCGCCTAGCCGCACGTAACCTGGCCAGCCAGGCTCAGGTTCACCTGAGGCTGGCTGGCCAGGCCTTCGCCCAACGTGAGAGGTGGTTCTTGCCGTCGCGGTAGGACTTAAGGAACATCGCTGCCTGTTCGCTCGTCCACGACTGCCCTTGCGCTTGCGCAGTGGTGGCAGCGTCGTCAACGCGGCCGCGCCTGTCCTGCTCCAATACTCGATCGCGGCTCGTAAGCTGCGGTTTCGCGGGTCGGGCCCATGGTGGATGGTCGCGCACCGTCAGGCGTGGCTTCCCGGGGCATCTCTGCCGCGCCCTTGTCCCTCGCCGTAGCGAGACGTCCCGCCCAGCGCCTGGGGTCCCCCGGATCCTGGCCATTCACGTACCGTGGTCCTACCTTGCCGTGGCGGGCGCAGCACGGAAAGCGTTGACCGAGCAGGAAGCCGGGGGGCGAATGCAGCAGGGCAGCAGGCATGAACGCCTCAAGCTGGCGAGTCTGGACTTCCTGGGCGACGATTCCGCCTTGCGCGAGCAGGCCAATCGTGTGTTGCGCGAGACGGAACGTGAGCTGCGCCCCGAGGAGTGCTCCGGGGCGGACCAGACCGGCTCCGTCCGGATCATGGTCGACACCCAGCGAGAGGTTTCAGCTGTCACGATCGCTCGCGACTGGCGCAGCCAGTTCGGCCCCAGTGGGTTCGCCGATGCGCTCTTCGAGGCGTATGTCGCCGCCGTGCAGACTGCCCTCGAATTGGCGGCGCTCCTCCGTCTGCAGGCGGAGGAGAAAGGTCCCGCAGCGCTGGAACAGGAGCCGCGCGACAGGAGTCCCGAGCGGGACGTCGACGAATACACGTGGCTGCGCGACACCTGGCAGACGCTGCACGACCTTGACGAGGAGCTGGACGCCGCGACTCGCCTGTCCGGGTTGAAGGGCGAGTCCAGCATGTCGAGCCCCAACGGCTGCCTGACGTTGCACATCCGCGGAGGCGGCATCACCGGCATCACCGGTGACGTCAGGTGGATCGCACGGGCAGACGTGGATCAGTTGCAGTTCGAAGCCCGTTCCCTCTTCCGCGCGTTCGCGCTGGCCAGCGCCGGACGGACTGGATCGTGAGGCAGTGAGATGGCTGAACTGAACGTCATCACCGACTCGCTACGCGATGAGGGAGGTAAGTGGCTGTCGCTGTCGGACCGGGTCGCTGCCATCAAGGTCGCCGCGGAGCAGCTGCACCTCGACCCGTCGGCCTTCTTCATCGGTGACGCGAACGTCCTCATCCACTCACTGGCATACAGGGACTTCCACACCTTCATGGTCGCCGTTCTGAATGGGGCGGTGACCGAGTTCGAACAGGTGGGCAAGGCCCTGCGGCACATCGCCGACGAGTACGACCGGGCCGACGAGGTCGTCTCACTCGACCTCAACAAGATCTACAAGGCCTAGCGACCCCACCGCGCGACGTTCGGAGAGGGCACGGAGCACCACATGCAGCCAGGCACCACTGATCTCGAGTACGGGGAACCGTTCAACAAGGCGTTCGACCACATCCGCGCCGGCATCGACACGGCGATCGCCAAGTTCAACGAGATCGTCGAGCAGGTGCAGCAGTGGAAGTGGCTCCTCGGACCCGCAGCACTCTTGTGGATCAAGCACAGCCTGGACAGCACCAAAACGGCACTGAACGCCGTCCTCGACCGCGTCGAGCAGGCCTTGGAGCATCAACTGCCGGTGCTCTCGCTGATCGAGGTCAGCTTCCGCTGGGTCAACGACGTGAAGACCCCGGTCTCCGACGTTTCTTCCGCCACCACCGACCCAGCGAACGAGAACCTGCCCAAGTGGACCGGCGACGCCGCGAGTGCCTACAACGCCAAGGCGCTCAAGCAGAAAGCCGCAGTCGACGAGTCCGTCGTCAAGTCGGAGTTCATCAGCCAGTGGCTGTTCACGATCGCCAAGGCGAACGTCGACTACGCCGTCGAACTCGCCAAGATCGTCACGGGGCTGGTCGGCAAACTGGCGCAGGCGGCGTCCGAAGGGGCAACTGTCATCGACCTACCGTGGGCCATCTCCACCCTCGCCGAATCGGTCGGAGACCTCGTCACCGCCGGCCTGGACATTCTGCTCACCATCGGCCAGCGCTTCGTCGACGCGCTGGGCAACATCCGAGACATCGCCACGCAGGTCGGCGACCACTCGAAGCTGCCCGGTGGGCGGTGGCCCGAGGCCGTCCGAGGATGACCAACGGGCGCATCACACAGTGGGTACGGCCGCCTGGGTCGCCTTGAGCAACGTCAGCGCCTTCGATGCGAGTGTTTCGGTGGCGGCGTACGAGGTTCCGCCGACGGCCAGCCAGACTTTCACCACCAGGTTGCCCGTGCGCGCGCGGACCATGTACTCGGCGTACTTGAAGCCGGGCTCGGAGCGCCTGGTGAAGGCTTCCGCTTCGTCGCCCACACCGGTGATGCCGCCGGCTGGAGTCATCACCGTCACCTGCGCCGTGGCCCGGTAGAGCAGCCGAGCCTCCTGCTCGCTGACCGGCGTGGACGCCTCCACCCGCAGATTCGCCTGATGCCCGTCCTTTGTCCGCATCTCGAACAGACACGCCGCGCCCGGCTGCCCCAGCGGCGGCTTCGGATCGGTGCGGGCCACCGTCAGGGACAACTCCGCCAACGGTCGAAGATCAGTACGCTTGCACAGCTCCAGGTCTTGAGCGCGATAGATGGGCCCGGCCGAGGCGGTGGGCGCGGTGGGGCCAACACTGCTCGTGGCCGGCCCGGCGGTCGGCGCACCCGCAGGAGCCGAGGCACCGTCGCAGGCGGCAGTGGCGAACACCGCAACGAGCGCCACGACAAGACGAGAAGCACCGGCCGACGCAGACACGTCTCGAACATACCGGCTGCGAAGCTGGCAGACTGCCCGAGCGACGAGCCACTATGGTGCCGGGTATGACCGCCGCAGAGACGCCGGAGCAAATCGCCCGGACCCGCATGGTCACCGCCCGGTGGGTCCTGCAGGGCCACGCCGATCTTCGGACGTACCCCTATCGCCTTTTGGCCGTGGTCTCCCATCACGGCATCGGCGGCGACAAGGTCAGCGAGGCGGTTGCTGCCGCCGAGGTCCTGGGCCAGTTCGGCTGGGACCTCGTCAACATCTCGGAATTCGCCTCCAACAAGGTCGTCTACGCATTCCTGCGGAGACGGTGACGATGGCTTTCGGCCCCTCTCGGATCTGACGCAGCTGAACAGGTGACTGCCGTCGGACCGTATCCTCGACCGGCTTCTACTGGTTCATGTGGACGTAGGTCCAGCACAGTGATACCCAGCCGAGTCGATGGTGCGGCACGGTGTCGTCGAGGGCGAAGCGGGCCGCGATCCGCCGGGACTCAGTGCACGCCTCGGTGTTTCGGCGACCACGTCGGCGATCATCTCGTCCGCGGTGACCTGCCAGCTGGCGCCATCGCCGCGGGAGTTCCCGCTGATCTGTTCGCGGGGCTGTAGAGCGACGTTGATCTGCGCCAGGCCGATCTGTTCTGCCTGGTCCAGTGCGGCCAGCAGGTGCGCCTGGGCCCCGGTCGGCCCACTGCCGCGCAGTGTCTTGCCGTCGACCGCGATCACTCGCCTGCCGGCCCCGGTCAGAACCGCCCGGCTGAGCGGCCAGCGGCACACCGCAGCATCGAGGGCGCCGACGTCGATACCGGTCAGTACCCGGGACAGGGTGCTGTCGTCAGGCACCCGCCGGGCAACGGTGAACGCGTCGCGGGTTGCAGGTCGGCGGCCCATTTGACGGTCTCCACGACGCGGCTCGATCCCGAAACCACCGCCGCGATCGCGATCGCGAGCAGTCCCGGCAGCGGATGGATCCGGCCGCCGGCGTCCCGTGGGTCCGGAACCCGGGCGAGGGCCTGCAGCAACCCTGGCGTGTCCTGTTCCGACAGCGGCAAAATTCGCCGCTGCACCGATCGCAACTCCTGCGTGACAAGACGCCTTTGATAAACAGCGTAAGTCCCAGCTACCGGAACTACATTGATCGATGCCTTGACTCCATGCGCCGCCCTGCTCATGATTTACTGCGGCGGTTCAACAGTGAGGGTCAATGTGATGACGCAGGTAGAGCCACCGGCAGGAGGCCCCACATCAGCCGTCACTCTCAGCGAGCCTGAAAAAAATGGCGGACTCGCGCGTGCCAGTTCAGGCACGAGGGATTGGCTGACACGTGGAGCCCATCGGCGGGAACTGAGCATCGCGAGCCTCGGTTCAGTGCTCCTCGCTGTCGCGATGATCTGGCTGATTCCGCCGTACGCGGTTCGCGTGGTGACTGCCGGCGCCAAGACTGTGCCGATCGCCGACCCGGCCCACACCATCGTCGGTGACGTGGGTGACCCGACGGCCCAAGCATGGCTGGTGGGATGGGGTGGCCACGCACTTACCAACGGTCTGCGTGGCCTGTGGGACACCAACGCTTTTTATCCCGACAAGTACGGCCTAGCCCTGAACGACAGCCTGCTCGGCTATGCCCCGGCAGGGCTGATAGGCAACGGTGTAGTCGGCGCCGTGCTGCGCTACAACATCCTGTTCGTGCTGGCTTTCGCGCTCGCCTTCCTCGGCGGCTACGCGCTCCTGCGCCAACTTGGCGCGAATAAGGTCGCCGCCGCAGTAGCCGGGGCCGCCCTCGCCTACGCGCCCTGGCGCTACGGCCACGACGGCCATCTGAACATTCTCTCCACCGGTGGTATCACTCTGGCCCTGGCGATGCTGGCGCGCGGCCACGGACTCTCGTTCACACGCGGCTACCTTGCCGAACGAGTCCGGCCGGGATGGGCGTTCGCTGGCTGGCTCGTCGCGGCCTGGCAGGTCAGCCTAGGCTTCGGCGTGGGGCTGGGATTCGTATACGTCCTCGCCGCCCTCTGCCTGATCACACTGACAGCCTGGCTGATCCACCGCCCACGCCTTGGCCTCCGGCTGATCGTCGGTGATCTGATCGGCGGGCTGGTCTTCACCGCAGTGACCGGATACTTCGCGTACGCGTACCAACACGTGCGCGAGCTCAACCCAAATGTCACCCGGGACTGGGACTACGTCGCGTACTTCTCCCCGACACTGCGCGGACTTCTCGTGGCGCCGCAGTCCTCGCTGTCCTGGGGCACCCTGCACAACGACGCCCGCACCGCTCTTGGTGGCATACCGACTGAGAAAGTGCTGCTGTGCGGGTATGCACTGTATGCACTGGCCATCGCCGGCCTGTTCCTATCCCGCTGGTCACCGGTGCAACGGCTTCTGCTGCTGTTTGGGGCGGTCGTCGGAGTGTTGTTCGCGCTGGGCACGAACGGGCCGATCTACCGCCTGCTCTATCTTTACGTGCCCGGGTTCGATGGATCCCGTACACCAGGCCGGTTGATCTTGTGGCCCACTCTCTGCCTGGCCATTCTCGCGGCCGGCCTGGTTACCCACCTGGCCGACGTGGCTCGCAGGGGTGCCAAGCCGAAATGGTCGGTGGGAGCGGCACGGCTACTGACCGTTCCGTTGCTGGTCCTCGTGCTAGCTGAGGGCCTGCCTGACCTGGGCCACCCCCAAACCCCAGCCAAACCGGCCGCGATGGCGCTAGCCTCCGCGCACGCTCCGATCATGGTCTTGCCGTCCGACGACAGCGTCGACCTCAACGTCCTACTTTGGTCGACCGACGGTTTTCCCGCCATGGTCAACGGTGCGGCCAGCTACACCACACCCAACCGTCAGGCGATCCGCGACGTTATGGCGACCTTCCCCAGCGAGCCGGCCTTGGATCGGTTGCACCAGCTCGGCATCCGCAGCGTCGTCCTGCTGCGCAACCGACTCCAAGGCACGCCATACGAACCATTGCTTAACATCCCCGACGTACCCGGCATCACCCGCCACGACGTCGGGTCAGACGTGGTTTACATCATCGACACCAACACGAAGTGATGTTGGGCGTGTCCTCGCCGTGGTGCTTCGGCCTGGCCGGCATCCAGGACGAAGACCTGATCCGTATCACCGGGACCCGGTGGGCGATCGAGGAGTGCTTCCAGACCGCCAAGACCGAGGTCGGCCTGGACCACTACCAGGTGCGTCGATACGACGCTGGTGCCTCCACATAAGGCTCGTTCTGTGCGCCCACGCCTACCTCGCCGTCACCGCCGCCCACGCCAAAAACGGGGCGCCGAATCCGATCGCGGCCTCATACCCCTCACCCTCGGCGAGGTCCGACGTCTCCTGGCACACCTGATCACCACCAACCGGACCCATCGACCACACACATCGATGGCCATGATGGCGATGCCGACACCAATACCGCGCCAAAGCAGCCCACTACCAGCGAAGACTCCAACTCCACCAGGTACGGCTGGAGTACTACGGCCAGGAACAGGGGTGGCCAACTGGCGGTCCTGCCGCAAGTCGAAGGCTCATCCGGCCGCCCGATGCAGCGACAGCCGACGACATCTCCAGCGCTTGACGCGCAATCAAGAGCAGGACTGCCGCTCCATCCAGGACGCAGATGAAGCGGCAGGTCAGAGCGTGTTGTGCAGCAGGTACGTCAACGGCCAACCATCCACGCGGTTACCGCCAACAAAGATCATCCGTTACCGGATGTTACCGCCGACACCTGGAAGGATCTTCATCCTTACAGGTCAACCGGTCGGGACGGCCGGATTCGAACCGACGACCCCTTGACCCCCAGGACGCTTCGCCACACGTCCACGCACGTCACACACGCTACGCCCATGATCAAGGCGTGCTCCCGACGGCGCACCGCTTAGCATCGCGCACCACGTG
>NZ_JAGPYA010000116.1:0-7637 GCF_018070245.1 Micromonospora sp. M61
GGGCTGCGGGACGGGGGGGGGGCGGGGGGGGGCGCCCCCCCCGACTTCCTGGAAAACGTGGTGATCAGGGGTTGATGACGAACTGCGAGCCCGGCTGGATGACGATGTTGCCGTCGGCCGAGTTCGTGATGGTCACGTTCGTCAGGTTGGCGTTGCCGCGCGCGCCGCTCATCGCGAGGATGCCGGCGCCGTTGTTGGACTTGTCGATCCGCACATTGGTGATGGCGACGTTCGGCATGTTGCCGCCGCCGTTCTTGAACTGGATGCCGTCGAACGTGGAGTCGATGATGTCGGTGTCGCGGATCGTGACGCCGACGATGTCCCTGGTGGCGGGGAAGAGCGTGATGGCCCCGAACTCCTGGTCCTCGTTCCAGAAGGCGCCCCCGGTGCGATAGAGCCCGTTGTTGGCGATCAGGGTCGTGCCGGAGAACGGCAGCGGGTCGTGGTCGGTCGCCAGCATGATGCCCGGGTAGTTAGCGGTGTCGTAGATCAGGTTGTTCTCGATCGAGTTGTCGTAGCCGCCGTAGATGGCGATGCCGTTGGCCCGCCAGGGCAACTGGATGGTGTTGTTGACGAAGTGGTTGTCGTGGGCGATGTCGACGTTGCGGTCCTTCACGTACGGGTTGGCCCAGACCGCGAGCGCGTCGTCACCGGTGGTGCGGAACGACGAGTTGAACACCCGCGAGTTGCGCGTGCCGTTGCTGAAGTTGATGCCGTCGGCGTACGTGTTGCGGATCCGCATGCCGGTGAACTCCAGCCCGTCGGCCGGCCCCCACAGGTCGGGGATGTTGTCGTAGTCGCGACCCACCCAGACACCCACGTTGGCGTGCTCGATCCACACGTTGCTGATCCGGGTGCCGGTGCCGAAGCGACCGTTCAGACCGACGCCACCCTCGGCGTTGCCGTCACCGCCACGGATCCGGCCGGAACCGAAGATGGCGATGTCGGAGATCTGGGTGTTCTTGTCGATGTCGAAGCCGAAGTTGCCCTCGTGGGGGTGGTTGATGCCACCCACCACGTTCTGCGGCTCGGTCAGCGTGTAGAGCTGCGAGTGCCACATCCCGGCGCCCCGGATGGTGACGTTGCTGATGCCGACCTGGTTGTGCGTGCCCCGGTTCAGCGGGTCGTCGGTCAGGATCTTCTGCTCCTGCCGCCACTGCCCGGCCGGGATCCACACGCAGCTGATGACGCCGTTCTGGTCGTCGGTCACCGCGCGCTGGATGGCGGCGGTGTCGTCGAGCCCGTCGTTCGGGACCGCACCGTACGAGGTGATCGAGGTGCAGCCGGCCGGCTGACTCGCCGCCGGGGCCACCTGCTCCAGGTCGATCATGTCGATGACGTAGAACGAGGCGGTGTCACCCGAGTCGCGCTGCAACTTGAACCGGGTGCCGGCCGGGTACGACTGCGCCAGCAGCGCGTTCGACTCGTCGAAGAGCCGTCGGGCGTCGGCCTGCGGGGTGTTGGTCAGCGCCTCCGGCCCGTCGGTGTTGCCGTAGAGCCAGCTGTGCCGCGACGACAGTGTCAACTTCCGGGAGAAGACGTCATTGACGTAGAGGCTGATGGTCGCCTCGATGCCGCCACCACCGGGCGCGTCCGGGATGGAGTTGCGCACCACGATGGAGTTGGCCTGGTTGGCCGAGGTGAACTCGACGAACTGGCCGGTGCTGGTGAGCCGTACCGACCTGCGGCCGGAGGATTCGCTGGCGAAGTTGGTGTGGCCGAAGGTACGCAGCGCGTCGGGCTCCAGCAGCGTGCCCTGGTAGCGAGCGGCCTCGGCCTCGTACGAGACGTACGGGACGGCTGCACCGCGCCCGACCACGATCGACTGGCTGAACCCGTTGTTGGTCTCGTTGGTCTCGGTCACCGCGTTGGTCGCGTCGGCGGTGGCCGTGATGGTGGCACCTCCGCTGGTGGCGGTCCAACTGCCGGTGACGGCCACGTTGACCGTCGCGCCGGCCGCGATCGAGGCGGTGCTGGTGTTGAGCGTGGTGCTGCCCACCACCAACCGGGTGACAGTGGTCGCGCCGGTCGCGGTGGTGCCACGGTTGCGGACCGCCACGGTGAAGGTGACCGACGCGCCGACCGCCGGATTCGGCGGGTTCGAGGCGATGCTGAGCACCTGCAGGTCCGGGCCGGGCGCCTGCGCGACCACCAGCGGCGACGCCGCCGTGAAGCTGTTGTTGCCGTTGTTCTGCTCGACGATCGTGTTCGTCGGGTCGACCACCGCCGAGACGGCGTAGCTGCCCATCGGCCGGGTGCCGGCGTTGAATGACACGGTGGTCGAGCCGCCCGCGGCGAGCGCGCCCACCGTGGCGCTGCCGGCGACGGCGCCGGCCAGGCTGAAGTTCACAGTGGTCGCCGCAGCGGCGGCGGAGCCGATGTTGCGCACCACGGCCGAGAGCGTGACCGGGGAGACCTCGCTGGGCGAGGTCGGCGACCAGGTCACCGAGCTGACGACCAGGTCCGGGTTGGGCGCCGGCGTGCCGCACACCTCGAACTCGGCCACCTGGCCGGACGGGGCGCCGGTGTTGCCGGTGAACCGCAACTGCACGTCCGCGGTGGTCGCGGTGACCGGGATGCTCACCACGTTGGTGCCCTGGACGAACTGGTAGGTCGCCGCCGACACCAGACTGGTGTACGAGGACGAGGCCTGGTCGCGACCGAGGACCTGGATGGTCTGGGTACGGGTGCCCCAGGCCGGGTCCGGGTTGAGCTTGACGGTGACGCCGGAGATGGAGTGGTTGGCACCCAGCGCGACGGTCAGGTTCTGCGGGTAGCTCGCCGCGCCCTCCCAGTAGGTGGCGAGCTGCCCGTCGTTGGCCTTGTCCGGGGTGAAGCTGAAGGTGGAGCCGCTCGCCGTCATGCTCTTGCCCTGCGCCACGTTGGTGCAGGCGGGCGGGTTGCTGCCGGTCCGGGTGACGGTGTTGCTGTTGCCGGACAGGTTGCCAGCCCCATCACGGGCGCGGACGTGGTAGGACACCGTCGCGGTCGCCGGCTGGGTGTCCTGATAGGTGAGGACGGTGCCCAGCGTCGCGACGAGGTTGCCGCCACGGTAGACGTTGTAGCCGGCCAGGCCACTGCCACCGGAGTCGGTGGAGGCGCCCCAGTTGAGCGTGATCGTGCTGCCCGACGTGCTGTGCGACAGCGTCCCCGGCGTGCTCGGCGCGGTGGTGTCACCGCCGCCGGTCCGGGTGACTGTGTTGCTGTTGCCGGACAGGTTGCCAGCCGCGTCGCGCGCCCGGACGTGGTAGGACACGGTGGCCGTCGTCGGCTGGGTGTCGTTGAAGGTGGTCACGTTCCCGATGGACTGGAGGAACGCGCCGTTGCGGTAGACGTCGTAGCCGGCGATGCCGCTGCCGCCCGCGTTGTCGGTCGAGGCCACCCAGTTGAGGCTGATGGTGGTGCCCGACTGGGTGTACGAGAGGTTGCCGGGGACGCTCGGCGCTGTGGTGTCCGGGGTGGTGCCGCCGCTGCCGTACACCTCCAGCTCGGAGAGCTGCCCGGCCGGCCAGGCGCTGTTGGCGGTGATGGTGATCCGCACGTAGCGGGTGGAGGTCTGACCGAAGTTGATGGTCACCGTGCTGCCGCTAGCCGGGTTGAAGGTGTACGTCTGGGACCCGACCAGGTCGGTGAACGACGAACCGTTGACGCTGCCCTGCACGCTCAACGTCTGCGTCCGGGTGCCCCAACCGGAGGTCGGCAGCTTCAGTACGACCTGGTTGACGCTCTGCGATGAGCCGAGATCGACCTGGACCCACTCCGGGAAGGAGTTGTTGACGCTCTCCCAGTAGCTGCCCGCGTTGCCGTCGACGACCTTCGACGAGTCGTAGACGTCGGCGTGGCCGCTCTCCTGGGTGGGCCGGCCCTGCGCGAGGTTGGTGGCCGCCGCGGCGAAGCCGGCGCTCGGCGCGGCCGCCGTGTCGGCGGGGCCGGCGGCACCGGCGGGGTTCGCGAGGGCGGTGGCCCCTGCCGTGGCGATCAGCGTGGCCGCGGCTGCCGCCGCCACCATCCTGAACAGATTCGTTCGTCTCATCACTGTCCTTGTCGTCGGGGGACGGCTGCCGCGGCGGCTTGACCACGGGGGGTGGGGGTGCGGCGGTGGGACGACCATCAACGGCCCCTCCAGGGGATCCGTTGAATCTTCCGAGAGCATGCGCTAAATCACGCACGTCTTTGTCAAAATCTTGCGCTACTTTGACCAAAGGTTACTGACGTGCTACGGGAGCGTCAACACTTCGACCACCGTGACTATTTATGGGCATGCGCGTCCTGCGGGCCGTCGCCGCTTGGCTGTGGCGGGCGCCCGTCGGCACAACAGTGATGCCGGCGAGTCGTCAGAACGACTCACCGGCATCAGGGTTCGCGACGCGTTGGGCTCACGGCACGGGCACGGAGGTGCCCGGGTGTTCAGGCAGTCGGCGCCGCTCGGACGAAGGTCTCCAACTCCTCACCGCCGTACCACTCGGTGCGCCGGCCCACGTGCTCCATGCCGAGGCGCCGGCAGACCGCCATCGACGGCTCGTTGCCCGGCGACACGACCGCGTAGATCTCCGAGGTGCCGGCGGCGAACTCCCGCGCCATAAGGGCACGGGCCGCCTCGGTGGCGTAGCCGTGACCCCTAGAGTCCGGATGCAGGTGCCAGCCCGTCTCGATGTCCTCGGTGAGCTGCGTCTCCGGGTTCCCCGGCAGCCGCTTGAGCAACACTGTGCCCGCCACCAGCCCGGTCTCGCGTACCTCCATCGCCCAGGTGCCGTACCGGCCTCCGTCGGCGGCGTGCCGGTTCTGCCAGATGCGCAGCCGATCGATGGCCTCGCTCGGGTCGGTCAGCGGCAGACCCGGTGCCGCGCCCAGCCAGCGGGTGATCTCGGGGCGGGAGTAGATGTCGTAGATCCGGGCCAGATCAGCCGGATCGTCGGTCCAATCGCGCAGGATGAGGCGTTCCGTGGTGACAACAGTCATGACCCGCGATCTTAAGGAGTGGCGGTCCCGACGACAGGGAAAGGCATCACGATGGGCAGCGGATGGCAGCAGGCGAAGCGGATCACCCGGGCCGCGTTCCGCCCGCTACGTGGGCGGGACCTGTCACTGCACGCCGCCGCGATCACCTTCTACGGCGCGATCGCCGTGGTGCCGGTCGCCCTGTTGGCGATCTGGCTCACCTCCCTGGTCGCCGGAGCCGACCGGGTACGCCGGCTCACCTCGTACGCCGTGGAAGCCCTGCCCACCGCAATCGGCGCACCCCGCGCGGTGGACGCGTTGGTCAACGCCGGGGTGGAGTTGACCCCGCTGCTGGCTCTGGCCTCGCTGCTGCCCGCGTCCCTGTACGGCGAAGGGCTGCGCCGGGCGTTCGTCTCGGTGGCGGCACCCCGTTCCGACGAGCACCTGGTCGGCTGGCGGGGTCGGATCCTCCTGCTGCCGCTGCTCGCGCCGGCCCCCGCGCTGCTGCTGTCGATCCTGCTGGCACTCCCGCTCACCACCCGTCTCGTCCGTCAGGGTGGCTGGGTCGGCGCGCTGGGCGTGGTGCTGTCGTTCCTGGCGGTCTGGCTGGTGCTCACGCCGGTGCTGGTGTGGGTGTTCCGGGTCGTCGGGTCGGCCTCCCCGGATTGGCTCTCCACGCTCGGGATCGGGTCGTTCACCGCGGCGAACCTCTCCGGCTTCCTGCACGGCTTCGTGCTCTTCGCCTCGCTCCCCCTGGACCTGGGAGTGCCGTTCGGTGGCTTCGACGAGATCGGCGCCGGCGTGGCCGTGCTCCTGTGGCTCTACATGTTCCACGTGATCGTCCTGGCCGGTTACTCCGCCACCCTGACCCTCTCCCGCTGGCGCGCCCAGCGCACCGGCTCCACGGACTAGGCTGCGGCGGCATGAGCAGTGAGATTCCGGCCCGCGCCGACGTCGTGATCGTCGGTGCCGGGCACAACGGCCTGGTCTCCGCAGTCCTGCTGGCCCGCGCCGGCCTGGACGTCCTGGTGCTGGAGGCGGCCGACGTGATCGGCGGCGCCACCCGCACCGAGAACCCGTTCCCGAAGGTGCCGGGGCTGCGGCACTCCACCGGCTCGTACCTGCTCGGGTTGATGCCACCGGAACTGCTCGCCACGCTCGACGTCCGGATCCCGGTGCTGCGCCGCGACCCGCACTACTTCCTGCCCACGCCGGGTGGCCTCGGCTCGCCGTACCTGCTCTTCGGAAGCGACACCGCAGCCACCCGCGCGCAGCTCGCGGAGTTCTTCTCCCCCGCCGACGTGGCCGCCGACGACGCCATGCAGGCCGAGCTGGCCGCGCTGCGCGAGGATCTCGCCCCGGCCTGGCTGGCCGAGCCACTGAGCGTCCAGGAGACCGCCGAGCGGCACGTGCGACCGGCGCTGCGGCAGGTCTTCGTCGACCTCGTGCAGGGCTCGGTGGCCGACTACCTGGCCCGGTTCGAATTCCGCTCCGAGCTGCTGGTCAGCATGTACGCGGTCACCGACGGGCTGTCCGGCCTCAACGCCGGCCCGGACGACCCCGGCACGGGCCACAACTTCCTCGTGCACAACATGTGCCGGCTGCCCGGCTCCGGCGGCACCTGGATGATCGCCGAAGGCGGGATGGGCACCGTCTCACGGACGTTCGCCGAGGCCGCCCGCGCCGCCGGGGCGACAATCCTGACCGGTACGCCGGTGAGTGCGGTGACCCTCGACGGCGGCGCGGCCAGCGGAGTGGTGCTGGCCGACGGCCGACAGGTCGCCGCCAAGGTGGTGCTCGGCGCGTGTGACCCGTACCGGTTGATCGACCTGCTGCCCGACGGCGCGCTCCCGGCGCCGCTCGGCGACCGGATGACGGCGGTCCGCCGCCCCGGCACCACCCTCAAGCTCAACCTGGCGCTCACCGGGCTGCCCCGGTTCTCCTGCCTGCCGGCCGACACGCCGAGCCCGTTCGGCTCGACCATCCACCTGCTGCCCGGCTCCGCTTCGCTGGTCGGCGGGGACGACACGTCGCCGATGACCGCGCTGCGCTCGATGTGGGCGGACGTGCAGGCCGGGCGACTGCCGGCGGAGCCGACCATCGAGTGGTACCTGCACACCACCGTCGACCCGTCGCTCTCCGACGCCGCCGGACACCACTCGTCGGCGCTCTTCGTCCAGTCGGTCCCCTACGAGCTGGCCGGCACCACCTGGGACGCGGCACTGCCCGGCTACGTCGACCGGCTCATCGGCATCGTCGAGCGGTACGCCCCCGGCACCGGTGACCTGATCGCCGACGCGGTGCCGCTCCCCCCGCCCGGCATCGAGAAGCACTTCGGCATCACCGGCGGGCACATCCACCACGTCGACAACACGGTCTCGTTCACCGACCGGATGCCCTACGCCACCGGCATCGACGGCGTGTACGCCGGCAGCGCCGGCTGCCACCCGGCCGGCAGCGTCATCGGCGCGGCAGGCCACAACGCCGCCCGCCGAATCCTGGCGGACCTGGGCCGCTGACCCCGACCTACCGCAGAAGTGCGTTGATCATGAAGTTATTGCCTGCCGTGGCGGGGTGGTTTCTAAGGTTCAGTGCAACTGATCTTGGTTGTGCTGGGGGTGTTGGTGGCCAGGCCGGGTGTGTTGACGTTCGGGCATCGGCAGGTGTTGGAGCATCTGTGGGGTGCGGGTCGGCGCATT
>NZ_JAGPYA010000117.1:0-6781 GCF_018070245.1 Micromonospora sp. M61
GCGGCACCCGGCCGGGCCCGGCTACGTGTCGCTGCGGGCCACCGCTCGGGACACCGCCGGCAACACGGTGACCCAACGGATCATCCAGGCGTACCGGTTGCGCTGAGGCGTACCCCGTCCGGGTCCGTCAGTCGTTGGCGTGCAGGGCGGCGTTCAGCTCGATGCCCCGGCCGGTGCGCGGCCGGGCCTCCAACGCGCCGTTCACGGAGTTGCGCCAGAACAGCAGGCCGTCGACGCCGGACAGCTCCCGGGCCTTGACCACCCGGCCGTCCGGCAGGGTGATCTTCGACGCGGCGGTGATGTAGCAGCCCGCCTCGACTACGCAGTCGTCGCCGAGGGAGATGCCAACACCGGCGTTCGCGCCGATCAGGCTGCGCTCGCCGATGCTCACCTTCTCCGTGCCACCACCGGAGAGCGTGCCCATGATCGAGGCGCCGCCGCCGACGTCGGAGCCGTCGCCGACCAGCACGCCCTGCACGATGCGCCCCTCCACCATCGAGGTGCCCACGGTGCCGGCGTTGAAGTTGACGAAGCCCTCGTGCATCACCGTGGTGCCGGCGGCCAGGTGCGCGCCGAGGCGGACCCGGTCGGCGTCGGCGATCCGCACACCGGAGGGCACCACGTAGTCCGTCATCCGGGGGAACTTGTCCACCCCGTACACGGACAGGTGCCGGCCGGCCGCGCGCTCGATCACCCGCAGCTCGTCCACCCGCTCCGGCGGGCACGGCCCGGCGGACGTCCAGGCCACGTTGGCCAGCTTGCCGAAGATGCCGTCGAGGTTGAGCTGGTTGGGTCGCACCAGGCGGTGCGAAAGCAGGTGCAACCGGAGGTACGCGTCGGACGCGTCCTTGATCGGGTCGTCCAGCGAGCCGATCACGGTGACCACCTGGACGGTACGCAGACCAGGCAGCGACCGGTCACCGAGCGCGGCCGGCGGCAGGTCGAGCACGTCCGCCTTGTCCTCGCCGGAGACCAGCGGCAGCTCACCCAGGCCCAGCTTGCCGGTCGGGTACCAGGTGTCGAGCACCTGCTCGTCGGCGGTGACCGTGGCCAGGCCGATGCCCCAGGCGGAATCTGCGGACGTCACTGTTACACCTCTCGGTCACGGCCGAGCTGACCTCGGCTCGCTCCTCGCGCTGACAGACCTGAAGGTACCGTGCGATTCATGGAGAACCCGCTGACCCCCGAGGTCCTCGCCGATCCGGTGCAGCTGACCCGCGCTCTGGTCGACATAGAGTCCGTGTCCCTCAACGAGAAGGCGATCGCCGACTGTGTCGAAGAGGTGCTGCGGGGCGTACCGCACCTGACCACCCACCGACACGGCAACACGGTGATGGCGCGCACCGACCTCGGTCGGTCGCAGCGTGTCGTGTTGGCCGGGCACCTCGACACGGTGCCCCTGAACAACAACTTCCCGTCGACCATGCGTGGCGACCTGATGTACGGCTGCGGCACCTCCGACATGAAATCCGGCACCGCGTACGCGCTGCACCTGGCGGTGACGCTGCCCAACCCGCGCTACGACGTGACGTACTTCTTCTACGAGGCTGAGGAGATCGAGTCGCGGTACAACGGGCTCAACCTCGTCGCCCAGGCGTTCCCGCAGTGGCTGGAGGCGGACTTCGCGGTGCTGCTGGAGCCGACGTACGGCATCGTCGAGGCGGGCTGTCAGGGCACCATGCGCTCGGTGGTCACCACGACCGGGGTACGCGCCCACTCGGCGCGCTCCTGGCACGGGGTGAACGCCATCCACGCCGCCGGTGAGGTGCTGCGGCGGCTCCAGACGTACGAGGCGCGGCGGGTCACCATCGACGGCTGCGACTACCGCGAGGGCATGAACGCGGTGCGGATCAACGGTGGGGTCGCCGGCAACGTGGTCCCCGACCACTGTGAGGTCGAGGTCAACTACCGGTTCGCCCCGGACCGCAGCCCGGCCGAGGCGGAGGCGCACCTGCGGGAGGTGTTCGCCGGCTTCGAGGTGGTGGTGACCGACACCGCGCCGGGCGCTGCCCCCGGGCTGGAGGCGGCCCCGGCGAAGGAGTTCCTGGCGGCGGTCGGTGCCGCGCCGATCGGCAAGCTGGGCTGGACGGACGTGGCCCGGTTCGCGGCCATGGGCATCCCGGCGCTGAACTTCGGCCCCGGCGACCCGAACCTCGCCCACCACCCCGACGAGCACGTCGAGATCAGCAAGATCCGCGACGGCGCGGCAACCCTGCACCGCTGGCTGGCACCAGCCTGACCCGGCCGCCGCCTCTCGCGCCTGCTGGCGCTCTGCCGGTGATCAAGAGGTTTGCGTCAGCCTGGCCCGTTGTCGGCGACGCAAACCTCTTGATCAGCTCCGGGTGGTGCGGGGGAGACGTTGGTTGGGTCCTGGTCGCGGGTGCGGCGGCGCTCGGCCACCACGTCTCGGATCCGTCGCTGCATCTGGCGACGGATCCGGATCATCTCGTTGTTGCTGATCACGCTGTCTCCTCCCCCGAAGGCGCGCGCCCGGGCATACCCGGTATGTGAATAGTAAGACGTACGGGGGAGCCGAATAGTTGCCCATGATCCCGAACTATTTCTCGGCGTCCCCGCCCCGCACACCCGGCCGGTGTCGCTCCACTACGGTTGCCCCATGAGCCAGAACAACGGGCGGGAGGCCGGTCGCGGTCCGGGACAGGAGCGGCACCGGGGCGCTGTCACTCTGCGCAGAGGGGCGATTCCGAGCAGCACCGCCGACCAGCGGTTGCTGGATTCACGTGGGCGGGGCGACTGGAAGACCAAGGACGCCTGGCGTGCGCTGCGCATCCTCTCCGAGTTCGTCGAAGGCTTCGACACCCTCGCCGACCTGCCACCGGCGGTCAGTGTGTTCGGTTCCGCCCGCAGCGGACCGGACAGCGCGGAGTGCCAGCTGGCCGAGCAGTTGGGCGGCGCGCTGGCCCGGGCCGGCTACGCGGTGATCACCGGGGGTGGGCCGGGGGTGATGGAGGCCGCCAACCGCGGTGCCAGCGAGGCCGGTGGGCTCTCCGTCGGGCTCGGCATCGAGCTTCCGTTCGAGCAGGGCATCAACGAGTGGGTCGACCTCGCCATCGACTTCCGCTACTTCTTTGCCCGCAAGACCATGTTCGTGAAGTACGCGCAGGCGTTCGTCGTGCTGCCCGGTGGCTTCGGCACGATGGACGAGCTGTTCGAGTCGCTCACGCTGGTGCAGACCGGCAAGGTGACCCGGTTCCCGGTCGTGCTGATGGGGGTCGCGTACTGGCAGGGGCTGCTCGACTGGATGCGCGACACGATGGCCGCCGACGGCAAGATCGGCCCGGTCGACCTGGAACTGATCTGTCTCACCGACGACGTCAACGCCGCAGTCCGCCACATCGTCGAGGCGGAGGCCGCGCTCTCCGTCGAGCAGGAGGCGGTCCGTGACGAGGCCGTCGCCCGCACCGGCGCGGACCAGCAGGCCGCCGCCGAGCAGGCCGCCGATCAGCCACGGGACAACTGATGGCGGCGATCTGCGTCTTCTGCGCCTCGTCCCGCACCCTCGACCAGCGTTGGTTGGACCTGGCCGCCGAGACCGGCGCGGAGCTGGCCCGGCGCGGGCACACGCTGGTCAGTGGTGGCGGCTGCGTCGGCATGATGGGCGCGCTGGCCGACGGTGCCCGATCCGCCGGTGGGCGCACCGTCGGGGTGATCCCACAGTCGCTGGTCGATCTGGAGGTCGCCGACCTGGCCTCGGACGAGCTGCTGGTGACCGACTCGATGGACAGCCGCAAGACCCTGATGATCGAGAAGTCGGACGCGTTCCTCACCCTGCCCGGCGGGCTGGGCACCCTGGACGAGCTGTTCGAGGTCTGGACCACCGCGACCCTCGCCCTGCACACCAAGCCGATGGTGCTGATCGACACCGACGGGTTCTACCGCCCCCTGCTGGACTGGCTCGACGCCCTCGCCGACCAGAACTTCCTCAAACCCGCCGGCCGCAATCTCCTGACAGTGACCACCACGGTCCCCGAAGCCCTGAACGCCCTAGAGTCCCGCCTAACCTGACCCCCTGCCCTGCCCTCCCCCCTGCCCCGGGCGTCCTCACCCTGTTGATCATGAAGTTAGCGTCACCGCCGTCGGCGTGTCGCGCCGCTAACTTCATGATCGACGGAGGTGGATGGGGTGGGGTTGGGGTGGTGGGGTTGGGTGGGAGAGTGGGGGTTCGGTGGGTTGGGGTGGGTGTCGTACGGGTCTGATGGGATGAGCTGATGCAGGCGTACCGGTTGGTGCGGCGGTCCGGGGGGCCGGCGCGGGGGGACGGGGCAGCGCCTTCCGGCGCTTCCGTGCCCGCCAGCGGCGCGCCCAGGGGCGGTGTCGGCGAGTCGGGTGGGCCAGAGCGCACGGGTGGGCCTGAGCGCGGGGCGCGGCCTGAGTCGGTCGCCGGGTCCGCAGGTGTGGCCGGGTCTGAGCTGGCGGCCGGGCGCGAGCTGGCCGGCGGCGGCGGTTGGCGGGTCGATCCGGTGCAGGCCGAGGTGGTCGGGCACACCGACGGGCCGATGCTCGTGCTCGGCGGTCCGGGCACCGGCAAGACCAGCACGCTCGTCGAGGCGGTCGCCGCCCGGGTGGCCGAGGGGGTCGACCCCGAACACATCCTGGTGCTGACCTTCGGCCGCCGAGGCGCGACCGCGCTACGCCAGCGCATCGAGGCCCGGATCGCCCAGGACGGCCACCGGGTGCTGCGCGAGCCGCTGGTGCGCACCTTCCCGGCGTACGCCTTCGGGTTGCTCCGCCGAGCCGCCGCAGAACGGGGTGAGCCCTCACCCCGGCTGCTCACCGGCCCCGAGCAGGATCTGATCATCCGCGAGCTGCTGAACGTTGTGGGTGAGGAGCCCGAGGACGACCCGGTCGGTTGGCCGACCGACCTGCGTCCCGCCCTGCGCACCCGGGCGTTCGCCGGTCAGCTGCGCGACCTGCTCATGCGTGCCGCCGAGCGGGGCGTGGGCCCTGTCGACCTGGCCCGGCTGGGCGAGAAGCTCGGCCGCGAGGACTGGCCGGCCGCCGCCCGCTTCCTCCGCGAGTACGTGGCAGTGCTCGCGCTGCGGGACGTCAGCAACCGGGGCTCCATCGCGTACGACCCGGCCGAGCTGGTCCGGGCGGCCACCGGGCTGCTGCGCGACGACGAGGAGCTGCTGGCCGCCGAGCGCCGCCGCCTCACCCACGTCTACCTCGACGAGCTGGCGGACACCGACCCCGCCCAGGTGGAGCTGCTTTCGGTCATCGCGGGCGGAGGCAAGTCACTTGTCGCGTTCGCCGACCCGGATTCCTCCACGTACGCCTTCCGGGGCGCCGACCCGGCCGGGGTGGCCACCTTCCCGCACCGCTTCCGGACCGCCTCCGGGGCGCCGGCCGCGCAGGTGCTGCTGACCACGTCGTACCGGGCCGGGCCGGGTCTGCTCGCGGCGATCGCCCGGCTGGGTCGCCGGCTGCGCGGCCCGGCGGCGCACCGGCGGCTGCACCCGCTGCCGGACGCGCCGCCCGGGGTGGTCGAGGTGCACACGTTTCGCTCGGCGACCAGCGAGGCGGCCTGGCTGGCCCACGCGCTGCGCTCGGCCCACCTGCTCGACGGCGTGCCGTGGTCGCGGATGGCGGTGCTGGTGCGGTCCACCGCGTTGCAGTTGCCCACCCTGCGGCGGGCACTGCACGCTGCCGGCGTACCCACCGTGGTGCACGGCGAGGACCTGCCCCTGCACCTGCAACCGGCGGTCGCGCCACTGCTGCTCCTGCTGCGCTGCGCGCTCGAACCAGACCGGCTGGACGAGGAGGCGGCGGTCGCGCTGCTGCACTCGCCGCTGGGCGGAGCCGACCCGCTGGCCGAGCGGCGGCTGCGGCAGGGCCTGCGTGCGCTCGCGCTGGCCGGCGGTGACCGACGCCCCTCCGGGGAGCTGATCGTCGAGGCGTTGCGCGATCCGACGGAGCTGGCCGACATCGACCGGCGCTGGGCGGAGCCGGCGCAGGCGGTGGCCGGGCTGCTGGCCACCGCACGGGATGCTGCCGCCCAACCAGGGGCGACCGCCGAGGACGTGCTCTGGGCGGTCTGGGACGCCAGTGGTCTCGCCGAGCGTTGGGCTGGTGCGATCATTCAGGGGCGGCCGGCGGCCGGCGAGGGAGACCTGGCCCGGCGGCGGCGGGCCGAGGCGGCCGACCGTGACCTGGACGCCGTGCTGGTGCTCTTCGACGCGGCGGCACGGTTCACCGACCGACTGCCCGGTGCCCGCACCGAGGTCTTCCTCGACCACGTGCTCGCCCAGGACCTGCCGGCCGACACCATCGCCCCGACCGCCGACCGGGGCGCGGCGGTCCGTCTGCTCACCGCCCACGCCGCGAAGGGCCTGGAATGGGACCTGGTCGCGGTGGCCGGCGTGCAGGAGGGCATCTGGCCGGACCTGCGACTGCGCGGCAGCCTGCTCGGCTCCGAGCGCCTCGTCGACGTGTTGGCGGGTCGATCGGCCGGCGGCGCGGCCGTGGCGAACGTGGTGGGTCAGACCTCGGCGTTGCTGGACGAGGAACGCCGGCTCTTCCATGTGGCCATCAGCCGGGCCCGGCACCGACTGCTGGTCAGTGCCGTGGCATCGGCCGCAGTCGGCGGTGACGACCACGAGGAACAGCCGAGCCGGTTCCTGCACGAGCTGGGCCCAACCGCACCACCCACCCCGCCACCCGGTCCACCCGCCCCACCCACCGCGCCACCCCGTCCGCCCCCCCCACCCACCCCGCCAACCGCGCCCCCCACCCGCCCCCCCCCCCCCGACCCCCGTGGGGC
>NZ_JAGPYA010000118.1:0-6271 GCF_018070245.1 Micromonospora sp. M61
CCGCCCCGGCTCAGTTCAAAATCAACGGAGGCGGCGACGACAAGCACCTCGGCGAGGTAGTAGCTGCGGTTCACAACTACGGGTCCAACCCCATCCGCAACGTGGCCGTCGTCGTCACCCTGCCCACAAATGGCCGGCATCTGATTCTGCCGCACCAGGAGATGATTGGCCCGGGAGAGAATCATGACTTCCGGCAGTGCTACCAGACCTGGATCCCCCTGCCCGGCTCCTCGTCGGGTCTCAAGGGCAAAGCGCCGGTCACGGTCTGCTTCATCGACCACACCGACCAAGCTTGGCTCAGGACGAGCGACGGCGATGTGGCTAGGACGACAGTGCCGTACCCGTTTGTCGAGGAGGCGCTCAAAACCTTCGGGTCGGTTCGGGAGTGAGATTGACGCTGCAATCCAACGGGCTGAGGGCGTCACCGTCGTGGTGACGCCCTCAGCCGGCAGGTGCGTGCACGAAGGCAGCTTGCCGTCAGGCCTTGGCTATGCGCTCGACCCAACCGTTGATGTTGCGGAGGTGGTCGGCCGAACTGAAACCGTCGGCGTCAGTGACCGTCTCCTTGAGATCTTCCACCGCTTGGCGCATGGCCCGCAGTTCCTCGGCTACGGCGATGAGGGCGTGCGCCGTAGCCGCTTGTGACACGGCCAGGGACGTTTCCGGGGTGCTCTGCGCTGGTGCCTGCCCTATCGTCTTGATCGCTTCCTGAAGGTGCTGCGTGCTCCGGTCCGTCATAACCGTCGATCGTGGCGAGACTGCCGGGCAGGCGGGAGGGTTCTGTCGCCTGGCTGACACGCACGCCGGGCCGGGGCTACGTGGCGTCGCGGTGCACCCGGCGGATCCGGATCCACAGCCGGCGGCCGAGCCGCAGCCGCTTCCCGCAGGACCGGCACCACCGGCACGGACGGGACAACTTCGGGTTGCGCTTGCTGCGGTGGTGGGCCTTCCCGCCGCAGAGCCAGCAGTCTTGGAACGGCCGGATGATGCACGACAGGACGTAGCCCAGGACGATGGCGACCGAGACGCCGGTCGCCCTGGCACCGCTGCTGGCTTTGGCCGGTGCGCAAGCGGACGGTCGAGCAAATCGCGATCGTCGACGGGACGCTGATCCCGACCCGCGATCACCGGCTCGCCGCACGGAACAAGAACTACCGGTACTCGACAAACCTGCAGGTCGCCATCGACGCCTCCACCCGCCTGGTCATCGCTGTCGGCGACCCGCAGCCGGGCAACCGCAACGACACGATCGTCTACCGCACCTCCGGCATCAACCAGAAGCTGTGCGGGCGGCCGGTGATGGCCGACGGTGGATACCGCGGCAATCCCGAGGTAATCATGCCGTACCGCAAGCCCACGGACGGCCGCTCGCTGCCGGACTGGAAGGAAGCACTCAACACCGAACACCGCACCGTCCGAGCAGGCGTTGAACACGCCCTGGCCAGGATGAAGTGCTTCAAGATCCTGCGCGACTACCGCCGCGCCGCCCACACATCGGCCGACGCTGCTTCCGGCATCGCCAACCTCCACAACATCATCCTCACCGGCTGACCAACGGCCCCGCCCCAGGCAACGCCTTCACCCAGTTACGAGACGTCCCTTAGGCGCCAATCTTGCGAGCAGCCAAAGAGAGATGTTCGTGTTTGCGCGGTGCCCCCGCCGAAGGTCGCCGTACAGCTGGCCGTACTGGCCGAGCGGGTGCCGACGGCAGCGCCGACCGCAACGAACTCGGAAACGGCCATGCGCGGACGAGCGCAAAGGAGAGACGCCGCTCCGAGACCACGGCTGTTCGCAGACGACCATGGATCTGCTGTAAAGAGCTCAGACGGAAGTACGCAGGTGTGGCGAGCCGGCGGACAAAGATCATCAGGCACAAGACGGGCACAACTGACACTGACAAGGGGTGTCAACCGCTGTAAGGCAATGGAAGACTTCGACCAGGCCAGCAGGTCGATTCGCCCGACTGCGGATGATCGACGCCCCGCCAGAGGGGTTCAGGTTTCGAGTCCCTGGCGGCCCACCACAGCAAGCACTCCGACACGTGCCGCAGCGGACGTCAAGCCGTGCGCCGTCGGGGGTTTACCGGGCGGCCGGATCGCGGGTGTTCGGAGATCGCCCAGGTCGACAGGGTGGCCGCGCCCCCCGAGGTCAGCAGATGCCTACTCCAGGCGGGCCGACATACGGCGACATACCGCGTCGAGACCGCTCCAATCGACGACAAGTTCGGAACCTGGCGCTGCGGGCTGACGCGGTTATCCTCTTCAGGTGCTGGCCCGTGGAGATCGTTGACACGGGGTCCGGCACTGCGAAGGGACTATCGACATGCCCCGTGTGGTACCGGCGGTCATCCGCGCACTCGACGTCCTCGAACTGTTCCTGGACTGCCCCCAACTGTCGGCCCGTCAGGTGATGGAGCGGCTCGACCTGCCCCGTACCACCGTCCACGAACTGCTTGTCACGCTCGAGGCTCGCTCGTACCTGATCTCCGTTCCGGGTCAGCCGGTGCAGTATCGGCTGGGCATGCCGCTGTTCCAGCTTGGCGCGGCGTTCGCCGGCCGGCTTGACCTGGTCCGCGAGGCGCAGTGTGTCGCGCGGGACGTGGCCGCCGCCTGTGACGAGGCGGTCCACGTGGCCGTGCTCGACGGCGCCGATGTCATTTACCTGGTGAAGTTCGACAGCACGCATCCGGTTCGGATGGTTTCGGCGGTCGGGCGGCGGCTGCCGGCTCACTGCACGGCGGTCGGCAAGATCCTGTTGTCCGCCCTCGATGAGGCGAGCCTGGATGACGTCCTGACGAAGGGCGACCTGCCGGGCATGACGCCGGACAGCATCACGGACCCGGACCGGCTCCGCGAGCATCTCGACCGTGTCCGGGCTGACGACGTCGCTGTCGACATTGGTGAGTCTGACAGCGCCATGCGTTGCGTCGCCGCGTCGATCCGAGACCACTCGGGCACCACCATCGCCGCCATGAGCCTGTCCGCGCCGATCATTCGCTGGACCCCCGAGGCGCACGTGGAGTGGACCGGGTTGGTTCGCGAGGGCGCTGCGGCGCTGTCGGCCCGGATGGGCTACCGGGCCCTGTCTCGATAGCCGACTTCCCGCTTTCGGCTCGAAACCTCATCGAAACATTGACATCGCTCAGAGCGCTGCTCTAGCGTCGCGACCACTCGATACGGTATCTCGAACTCAGTTCGAAATCTCGAACGGTGGTGGTCCCGTGGCCCGACCGAACTGGTACGTCAACGCTGCTTTCTCGGCCCGGCCCCCGATCGCCTCAACGCACTGATCGATGCGGGCGACTCGTCCGTGGTCGCCGTCATGAAGACACACCTGAAGCACGAGCTACGCCCTCGGCGTGCCGTGCTGCGGGGACTTGAAGGAGGCGAAAGTCCATGGACAACAATCCAGCCTGGTCACGGCGCGGCTTTCTGGGGATGGGGGTGGGGGTTCTCGGCGCAGCCGGCCTGGCCGCCTGTGGCGGCGAATCCGACTCGCCCTCCAAGGTGCAGGCGGAGGTTCCGCAGGAGCTGATCGACGCCGCGGCGGCGATGAAGGGCTCCTCGATGGGGATGCTGTCGCAGAAGCTGTACTCGACGGCCGCGAACGACGCCCTCGACAGCTCGATCAAGAAGTTCGCCGACACCACCGGCACGAAGATCGAGAACAGTCTGGTCCAGGCCGACGCGGGTGACGTGGTGGCCAAGATCGACGCCGAGGTCAAGGGCGGGGTGGCGCGCGATCTGGCGTTCATGACCGACTCACGGTTCGTCGCGCAGTTCCAGGCGCTGGGCGACCTGGAGGACGTGACGGACGTCGTCCAGGCGCTGACCGCCAAGTACGGCGAACCGTGCGCTGAGGCCAAGAACTTCTGCGTCTTCGACGGCAAGTGGTTCGCGATCCCGTACCACTTCATCGGTATCGGGTCGTTCCTGCGCAAGGACTGGATGAAGGACAAGGGCATCTCCCCCAAGGACATCTACAGCTGGGAGGAGTTGCGGGATCTGTGCCTGGAGATCTCCGATCCCGCCAAACGCCGATTCGGCTGGGGCATGACGGTGAACCGGTCCGGTGACGGCAACGGCATGATCGAGGCACTGATCAACGCCTACGGCGGGTCGATCGCCTCCAACGACGGCCGGAAGGTCACGTTCAACTCCCCGGAGACGGTGCAGGCGGTGACCTTCCTGGGCGATATCTACACCAACCCCAAGTACAAGCCGATGCTGCCGCCCGGGGTGGCGAGCTGGACCGACACCAGCAACAACGAGAACTGGCTCGCCGGGGTCCTCGGCTACACCCGCAACCAGTTCAGCGTCTACGCCGACTCCAGGACGAAGAAGAACCCGGTGCACGCGAACACCCACGTGTTCTCCGACTGCATCGGGCCCGCGACCAACAACCCCCTGCTGCTCGGCCAGTCGCAGGGCTTCGTCGTCTTCAAGGGTGCCAAGAACCCAGCGCTCGCCAAGCTCCTGGCCCAGTACCTGGTCAGCGCGCCCGCGCTGCTCGGGGTCGCGAAGGAAGCACCCGGCCTGGTGATGCCCGCCTGGGAGAAGGTCTGGGACGCCGACCCGTTCTTCACCAGCGGCGACCCGGCGTTCCCCATGCTGCGCAAGATCACTGAACTGAAGCTGCCGCTGAACACGAAGAACGGCCTGGCCTTCCCGCAGAAGGCCAGCGCGGGCCAACAGGCGGTGGGGTCGGCCTACGTCCTCACCGACATGATGCAGCAGGTCGTACAGGGCACGGCGCCGGCGCAGGCCGTGACGAGCGCCCACGCGAAGATGGTGCAGATCTTCAACCAGCAGGGGCTGCCGCAGTGAGCTCGGTCCGTCCTGCGCGGGTCCCGGCGGCGAGGAAGTCCCCGCCGCCGGGACTCGGCTCTCTCACGGCAACCCAGCGGCGGCTGGGTCGTGACTGGCGGCTGGGGGCACTGTTCCTGGCGCCCATGGCCGTGCTGGTCGGCAGTCTCGTCCTCGTGCCGATCGCCCGGTCGATCGTCACCAGCACCACGGAACGGCACGGGCAGGACACCGTGTTCGTCGGCCTGGACAACTACCTCGCCCTCATCGGCGACGAGCAGTTCCACACCGGCGTCGTGAACTCGTTCGTCTTCACCGCGTACGCCGAGATCTTCAAGGTTGTGCTGGGGTTGTCCGCGGCCCTGCTACTGCATCATCGGCGTCGCGGCCGGGCCCTGCTGACCGGGTTGCTGCTCGTGCCGTGGGTGGTGCCGACGGTGGTGACGGCGTTCAGCTGGCGCGCGCTACTCGACCCGATCTTCGGCAGCGTCAACACGCTGCTCACCGCTACCGGAATCGGGCCGCTGCTGGCCAGCGCGCACCTGGTCGACAGCTGGCCCGCGGGCTGGCTGTCCGACCCGTCACTGGCCATGCCGTCGGTGATCCTGGTCAACGTCTGGAAGGGGGTGCCGTTCTTCACCGTGTGTTTCCTCGCCGGGTTGAAGGCCATCCCGGCGGACCTCTACGAGGCGGCGACAATCGACGGCGCTTCGTCGTTGCAGCGGTTCACCAACGTGACGCTGCCCGGGCTGCGCCACGTGCTCACCGTGACGGTGACCCTGTCGTCGATCTGGACGTTCAACAACTTCGACCTCGTCTGGTTGCTGACCCAGGGCGGCCCGGGCGACGTGACCGCGCCGTACGTGCTCGTCGCGTACTCGAAGGCGATCTTGCAGTTGCAGTACGGCGCGGGGGCGGCGGTCACGCTCGTCATGCTGCCGGTCATCGGTGGGCTGGTGTTCGTCCTGGTCCGGTTGTTGCGCCAGGACACCAACATCAGACTGCCCCGGCGACGCCAGGCGGCGTGGCGGATCGGGGCGCGGCGGTGGGCTGGGACGGCGCGCAGGGCGCTGCCGTGGGTCGTCACCGCGGTGGTCACCGGTCTGCTCTTCTGGGCATCGCCAGAGATCTTCTGGAAGGCGGCGGTGGTCCTCGGAGTGATTCTGCTGATCGCGGTGGCGGTCGGCCGGGTGGTCTCGACCCTCCAGTCCCGGGGCGGTCGCCGGTCGTCGTCAGCGGTGTCGGGGCTGGGGTCCTGGGTCGCGCTGGCCGGGTTGCTCTTCTTCGTGCTGGGCCCGCTGTACTGGATCTTCGTCACGGCCTTCAAGTCCGAGGGCCAGGTCGTCATGCGCACCGACGACCTGTGGCCGACGCCGTGGACTCTGGAGCAGTTCGGTGCCCTGTTCGACAACCAGCCCTTCGGCCGCTGGTACCTCAACACCCTGCTGGTGTCCGCGGCGTCCACG
>NZ_JAGPYA010000119.1:0-6142 GCF_018070245.1 Micromonospora sp. M61
GACCGCCGCTTCGCCACGCCTACGCCACGCGACCAGGAAGGTGGACTGCGTCACGTCCTCGGCGAGCGTCCACGAGCCGGTGAGCCGGAACGCGTGGTTGTAGACCGCCCGGGCGTACCGGTCGAAGAGCCGGCCGAACGCGACCTCGTCACTGGCTGCGATGGCCGACCACAGATCTTGGTCGGACGGTTGTATCTGGCTCGTCACACCTGACTATCGCCGGTCGGGCCGAACCTGTTGCAGTCGTCTTCCGGGGTGATCGGCGCGCGAAGGCGAGAATCGACCGGAACGAATGGGGCGCCGCCTGGGGTCACTTGACGGCCGTGGGAGTCTCGCCGAGTGCTGGTTAGAGCAATCCTCGGGGCCGTCATCACCGCCATCGGGTGCGCGGGGGCGTTTGTCTTCGCCTACGCCGTGATCCTGGTCGGGGTGAAAGGCCAACGCGCCAGCGAACGGGCATGGGGGCGGGCGGCCAACCTGCCCCGAACTGTCTTCGCTGGCTACTTCGGCGCTGCCGGCCTTGCTCTTCTGTCGACGGCGCACCTGGCCCTGTTCTACCGCGACGAAGAGTGGTTCTGGCTAATCGCGCCCCAACAGGGAGCGGTGGTGCTTTCTCTTGCGGCGGGATGGCTCGCGATGCACAGGATGCGCAGGTCGCGTCGATGATCGGAGACACTTTCACCGTGCGAAACGACCTCGACCAGATCGAAGCGGCGTTCGTCGGCACGCCACTGGCCGGCCTGCCGATCGGGCACGGCCCGTCGGGCACTGTCCTCGTCGCCGACATCGACCCCAATCGCATGCAAGAGGCTTGGCAGGTTGCCGACGCACTGGTGTCGGTCACCGGACGCCTGCCCGTCATGGTCACCGACGACTTCGGCGACACGCCGAGGATCCGGCCCGAGCCCGAGCCCGGTCCGTCGGAGTCGGAGCTGCGCGCGTTCGCCGAGGCGGCCGAATCTTCCGACCCCTGGCTGGTCTACCGCCACTACCGTGCGGACGACGACGTCGACGAGGGCGAGGTCGAGTACTACACGCGTGGCAGGGCTGGCGCAGACCTGGACCTGACGGCCCTGGTGTCGGATGTGGCGCTGCCGACTCCGCTCCAGGAGCTGGAGCGGGCGCTGTACGATCGGCTGCTCGCCGACGCCGACCTGTACGCCCGGGTGCTTGGCAGGGTGCGGTTCGTGACGCAGACCGATTACTGGTTCACGCCTAACAGCGTCCTGCTCATGTTGCTGCCCACCAGCGATGTCCGCAGCTCGGGGTACTGGGTCGACTTCTTCGGTGCGCCCGCCCGGGGGTACCGGTGGATGCTGGCCGAGGCGTTGACGCAGTGGCGTCACCGGTGGGACGCCCGCCTGGTCGCGTCTTGGGGTGGCACCATGCTGCAGTTCCAGGTGGGTCGTCGCCCGGCACCGGGTGACGAGGCGTGGACCGCGGCCGGCCAGCTCAAGGCGCTGGCACCGAACCTCGACCTGTGCCGGTGGGAGGTCGCCGTTGCCTTGCCCGCCGGTGACGCGTGGTTCGTGCACAACCGACCCTGACGACTCGACCAGGCCGTGATCCGCCGAGCTCGGCCGTCGCCTGCGGACTGAGCCGCTCCTTGAAGTCGTGGTCCTAAGGGACGTCCTCGTCGATCCCCAATAGCGTCAGGCGTCCCTTAGGGCCTGTTTCACAAGGACTGGCCGGCCTGCGGCGGGCCCGGACGACGACCGGCGGCGTTGCGGTTTCGTCCAGATACAACACCGGTATCCGGACGAAACCCCGCCTTGCCGGGTCGCCGCCCGGACTCCGCCTCGGCTCGACCGCCCTTATGAAACAGGCCCTAGTCGGCCGCGGGCTTTCGCCAGCGTCCGGCCCGGATCCGGTCGGCTGGGTACAGCTCACGGCCAGTTCAGGGCCGGTAGTCTGCGCGACCGGCTACCGAAGCAGGCGGCCGAACCAGCGAGCTGGTTCGGCGGCATCCGAAGGCGGAAAACGACGCCGCCCGCCCGGTGACCCGGACGGGCGGCGATCACGACCGCGTCAGCAGGTGCAGTCGGGCGGGACGACGTAGAAGGCGATGTTGGTGTTGCTGCCCTCGTACCCGGCGTTGCCGGACCAGGAGAACTCGTACAGGAACTGCGGGTAGGTGTTGGCGTCCACGGTCGGCAGCGAGTCCCGCAGCGAGAAGGTGCCGTCCGCCGCGGTGGTGACGTTCGGGAGCGGGACCGAGGTGCCGTCCGGGCCGACCCGGTTGACGGTCAGCGTCACGCTTGCGCCGATCGACCCGGTACGGGTGCCGGTGACCTTGCCGTCGATGACCGACTGCTGGCCGTTGACCAGGGTGCGGTCCGGGGACGTGACCTCGATGGACGACGGCTGCTTCTGCACGGTCACGTCGACGGTGCCGGACGACCGCCGGTGGGTCGAGTTGCCGTCCCAGGCTAGCTTGTAGGTGACCTGCCCCGTGACCGTGACGCTGTCGTCGAAGCCGAAGGCGCACGACGCGTCGGTGGTCAGGTCCGGCAGCTTCTTCTCGTTACCGCCGTTGACGCTCCGGCTCACGTGGACCGTGGCCGGGCCCTGGCAGGCCCCAACGTCCTGGGAGATCGCTCCGGTGACCCGGAACTTCTCCCCGACGTACGCCGGGTCCGCCACCGTGCCGCTGATCTGGGAGTCCTTGGACGAGACGGTGACCTCCCGGGTGGCCGACGCCGGCGCGTACACCGGCGAGCCGGCGTCCCAGCTGACCGTGTAGACGTACCGGCCGCCCTGCGCCGGCGTGTCGAGGATCGCGAAGCCGCCAGCGCTGTCGGTGGTGACGGTCGGAAGCTGCTCGGTCACCCCGTCCACGCGGTTGTTCCAGGTGGTCCTGGTAACTCCGATCTGCTGGGGATCTGTGGGCACCTTGCCGTCGAAGCCCAGCGTGCCGGAGAGCTGCAGGCGCTTGCCGTCCTCGCCGGCCGCCGCGCCGGTGAGGGTGAGCGTCGGGGCGCGCCCGGCCACCGGCACTGTCAGCGAGCCGTCGCTGCCCTGGTAGTTCGGGGTCCGGGCCCAGGAGACCTCGTAGCGGATCTCCCCGCTGACCGGCGGGGTGTCGGTGATCGTGAAGGTGCCGTCCGCCGCGGTGGTGGCCGAGAGCGCGGTGCGGCTGTCATCCGGCAGGATCCGGGTGACGTCGAGCCGCTGCACGCCCGGGGCCGCTCCGTCGGCCAGGGTGAGCCGGCCGGTGACGGTCATCGGGTCGAGGGCGGTGGCGGACTCCGGCCCGGTCAGCGAGATCGCCGACTTGGGCAGGGTCACGTCGACCGCCCGCCAGAGGTGGTAGCGCTCGCTGTCCCGGTCGTACACCAGGCCGAAGACGTCGGTGCCGAGGAATGCCAGGCTGCCCTCCACCACCGCACCGTCCAGGCTGTCGGCCTGGTTGACCGGTGCGCCACTGGCGAGGGTGTGCACGATCAGCTCCGGACTGCCGTCGCGCCCGCCGGCGAGGTAGCGGCCGTCGGGGCTGATCGTGACCGCGTCCGGCCGGCCGGGGCCGGCGCCGTAGTGGCGTACCTCGGCCAGGGTGGTGGTGTCGTAGCCGATGTGGGTGGCCGAGCTGCCGTAGGCCCCGATCACCTGGCTGCCGTCCGGGGTGACGACCAGCTCGCGAAGGTCTGCCACGATGCTGTTCATGATCGTGCCGCGCCGCGTCGCCTGTGCGCCGTCCACGGAGTAGACCTCGACCATCGCGGGGCTGAGGCCGGGAGAGCCGGTGGCCAGCACGTTGCCGGCCACCGCGACCCGTGGCGCCTGGTACATGTAGTTGGTGATGCCGACGACCGTGGGATCGGCCGCCGCGACGTCGAGCGTCAGCACGCCGCCGGTCGACTCGAACCCGCAGCCGTAGCCGACCCAGACCCGGCTTCCGGACAGGGCGAGGTTCGTCGGGCAGCGGTACCCCTCCAGGGAAATCTTCCGGACGACCTGCAGGGTGGCGGTGTCGACCTCGGCCAGTTCACCGCTGTCGCTCAGCGCGACGTAGAGGCGGTCGCGATCGGTGTCGATGGCGAGGCCGACCGCGCCGGCCATCCCCTCCAGGGTGTCGGTCACCGCGCCGGTGGCGTCGGCGACGACGACCCGGTCGACCGCGGCGACGAAGACCCGGCCGTCGCCCGCGGCGACGTCTCGGGCGCTGGTGACGCCCTCCAGGAGGGTGCTGGTGTCCGCGGCGGCGGCCGGTGCCGCGACGCCGACCGCAGCGGCGGCGGCCAGGGCCGCCGTGGCGGTCGCGCCGGCGATCCGGCGCGGCAGTGCGGCTCGGGTACGGGCGGATGGTGAGCTGTGAAGCATGGGTACTCCCCGTCTGGCGCGACACCTCGCCGCGCCGGGAGGGAGCATGGCCGCCCCCTCCGACGGGATTCCACCCCGCTCCGCCGATCGACCGGGCATCCTCAGATGGCGACAAGGGCGACATGATCATGTGACCTTTTGGGACGGCGGGGCGCTGGTTTTGGTGGTGTAGAGCGTTTTCGCCGAGGCGGCGCGGCGAACGCGGTCCGCCGGCGGGCTACTCAGACCGGGGCGAGCACCCGTGACCTGATGGCCTGGATGGGGCATGACTCATCGCAGGCCGCGTTGATCTATCAGCACGCCACGGCCGAAGCGGACCGTGCCATTGCCAGGCGCTGCACCAGGCGTTGCGGGTGGACCGGAGTGGGCCCGGTAAGCCGGTAGGCAGCGCGAGCAAGACCAAAGGCAAGCCGGGCAAGAAGTCCGGCAGCAAGAAGGGTAAGAAGGGGTCAGCGGACCGGGACGGGCCGGGGATGACCGTGGCTAATGGCACGCTAATGGCACACGGCTGACCTCGGAACATCGAAGGCCCTGACCGGGACTGTCGTCCTGGCCAGGGCCTTCGCAGTGGAGCGGGTGACGGGAATCGAACCCGCACTGTCAGCTTGGGAAGCTGATGTTCTGCCATTGAACTACACCCGCAGGCGGCCCCACTGTACCCGAGTGGTCGATCCGGTGCACCCAGGCACCCCCGCGAGCCCACCACGCCAGGCGCCCAGGAAGAAGTTTCCGGACGGCAACATATGGCCGTTCTCAAATGCGTCGATGGGTTGTAACGTCTGCCACACGTTGCCAGCCACGGCGTGACACACCCCCTGCCGCGCCGCCAGAAAGAGGTGGGCCCATGGGACCCCGTCCCAACCTGCTGACCCGGCGTGCTGCCGGTGTCGCGTCGACGACCCTCGCGCTGCTGCTCAGCACCGCTGCGGTGGGCGTCGTTCCGGCTGCTTCGGCCTTCTCCGCGGCGCCCGGTGGCGCCTGCGTGGAGCCAGCCGACAGCCACTCCAACGCCCGACTCAAGCCCGGTGCGGCGGCCAAGCACGACCCGAACGAGTTGACCGCGCAGCAGGTCCGCGAGCGGGACGCGGACCTCGCCGCTGCGTTGCGCGAGCGCGCCAACTTCCGCACCGGCGCCGGCGCGACGGCGCTGGCCACGGTCACCATCCCGGTGGTGGTGCACGTGATCCAGGAGAACAGCACCCGGGCCGGCGGCAACATCCCCGACTCGCTGATCACCTCGCAGATCACCGTGCTCAACCAGGCATACGCCGGTGCGACCGGCGGAGCGGTCACCGCGTTCGCCTTCCGACTCGACAAGATCAACCGGGTGACGAACCCGTCGTGGTACCCGATCGTGCAGGGCTCGTCGGCCGAGCGGTCGATGAAGTCCTCGTTGCGGGTGGGCGGCAAGAACACCCTCAACATCTACCTCGGTGAGCTGAGCAACGACCTGCTGGGCTGGGCGACCTTCCCGCAGCGCAAACTGAGCAGCATGGACGGCGTGGTCGCGCTGAGCGAGTCGCTGCCGGGCGGCACCGCCACCAACTACAACCAGGGCGACACGGGCACCCACGAGGTGGGCCACTGGCTGAACCTCTACCACACCTTCCAGGGCGGGTGCGGCGGCTCGGGTGACAGCGTCAGCGACACCCCGGCCGAGGCGTCGCCGGCCTACCAGTGCCCGACCGGGCGCGACACCTGCTCGGCGACCGGGCTGGACCCGATCACCAACTTCATGGACTACACCTACGACTCGTGCATGTACCAGTTCACCCCCGGGCAGGCCAGCCGGATGCTGACCGCGTGGAACGCGTACCGGTCG